>CANQEC010000048.1 GCA_947594335.1 uncultured Lachnospiraceae bacterium | reverse complement strand
AAAGCGTTATGGACGGAAACATTGATCTGTTTATCAATGCGTATCTGAAGTGGATGTCGCTGGGTCAGAAGTCAGAAGAAGTATAAAAGAAAAGGCCGGGGCTGATATAAAAGTCCTGGTCTTTTGATGTCTTGAAAAAAAACTTGCATCAGAGGGGAAAGTATGATAGTATCCTTGAGTGGTATACAAACGTATTTCACACACATACATTTTTGAAAAAGGATATGGAAACAACAGCAGTATGTGATATCCAACGCAGCTGCATTGCAGGACTGGAGGGGAGCGATTTATGCCTGAAAAGACCAAGTACTATGTTGTCAGACAGAAGGCTGTGCCTGAAGTGCTTCTGAAGGTTGTGGAGGCGAAATGGCTGCTTGATTCCAAGAAGGCGGCTACTGTCCAGGAGGCGGCCGACCAGGTCGGGATCAGCAGAAGTTCTTTTTACAAATATAAAGATGATATTTTCCCGTTTCGCGACAATGTGAAGGGCAGAACGCTGACGTTTGTGATGCAGATGCAGGATGAACCCGGGCTTCTTTCGGATGTGCTGAACGTAATCGCCAGATATCAGGCGAATATTCTGACGATCCATCAGAGTATTCCCACAAACGGCGTGGCGTCCCTGACGCTCAGCATCGATATTCTGCCGGAGACAGGAGATGTGTCGGGCATGATCGAGACGATCGAGGCGAAAGAAGGAGTTCATTATCTGAAGATACTGGCGAGGGAATAAACGGCGGTATCGTGAAAACGTTTGAGGCTTCGGCCTCGTCGGAGGGTGCGGCCGGCAAAGGACGGACCGCGCGGTGAAAAAGAAGAAAAGGAAAATGTGGAGGAATCAATATGCAGGTAGCAGTGTTAGGTTACGGTACAGTGGGTTCAGGTGTGGTTCATGTGATCGAGGAGAATCATGACAGCATTCTGCAGAAGACAGGAGTGGATCTTGAGATTAAATATGTGCTGGATCTGAGAGACTTTCCGGAAGATCCGATTCAGGAAAAGATTGTGCATGACTATGAGACAATTGTGAATGATCCTGAGATAAAGATTGTTGTCGAGGTAATGGGCGGAGTCAATCCCGCGTACACGTTTACAAAGCGTGCGCTTGAGGCGGGCAAGAGTGTTTGTACTTCCAACAAGGAGCTTGTGGCGAGACACGGTACGGAGCTGATCGCGGCTGCCCGCGAGCACAGCGCGAGCTATATGTTTGAGGCAAGCTGCGGCGGCGGTATTCCGATCATCCGCCCGCTGCGCACCTGTCTGTGCGCGGATGTGATCGACGAGATCACCGGCATTGTGAACGGCACGACAAATTATATTCTGACCAAGATGATCGAGGAAGGACTTGAGTTTGAGGCGGTTCTGAAAGAGGCGCAGCAGAAAGGCTATGCGGAGCGCAATCCGGAGGCTGATATTGAGGGGCACGACGCCTGCAGAAAGATTGCGATCCTTTCCTCCCTTGCGTACGGAAAGCGTGTGGATTACACGGATATCTATACGGAAGGAATCACAAAGATCACATCGGCCGATATTCTTTACGCGAAGGCGATGGGAAAGACGATCAAGCTTCTTGCTTACAGCCGCAAGAAAGAGGATAAGGTTCTGGCGATGGTGGCGCCGTATCTTGTCGGGAAGACAGATCCGCTCGCAAGCGTAAACGGAGTGTTCAACGCGATTTTTGTTCATGGAAATATGCTTGGAGACGCGATGTTCTATGGCCAGGGAGCCGGGAAAGACGCCACGGCGAGCGCAGTTGTCGCGGACGTCATCGAGGAGGCACAGGTTCTTGGAACAGGCATCATGTCTGTATGGGCTCCGGAGAAACAGGAGCTGATAAATGTCGCCGATATGAGATGCCGCTTCTTCGTCCGCGTGAGCGGAACCGATACGGATGCGGCCAGGAACGCGTTCGGGGAGATCGAGCTGTTTGACGCCGGGGTGCCCGGAGAATACGGATTTATCACGGAGGAGATAAGCGAGGCGGAGTACCAGGCAAACGCGCTGAAGCTTGACGGCGTGCTCTCAATGCTGCGCATCCGCGGTTAAAAGGTTTTGACACGGCTGAATCTGGAAAACCGGCTGTGTTCTATAGAATGACAGGTCAGAGGAGTAACGTTATTATGAAATATATTGTTATACTGGGAGATGGAATGAGCGATGAGCCGGTCGAACAGATCGGCGGGAAAACACCGCTTGAAGCTGCGGCGACGCCGGTGATGGACGAGCTTGCCGCAAAATCTGAAATCGGACTTCTGCATACGATTCCGGAAGGAATGAAACCGGGAAGCGACACGGCGAATCTTGCCGTGATGGGTTATGATCCGAAAAAGTATTATACAGGGCGTTCTCCGCTGGAGGCACTCAGCATTGGCGTGCCGATGGAGGAGACAGATGTGGCGTTCCGCTGCAATATTGTGACGTTGTCCGAGGACGAGCCCTACGAAAAGAAGACGATCATCGATCACAGTTCAGATGAGATCAGCACGGAGGATGCGGCGGTGCTTCTGAACGCGGTGCGCGCAGAGCTTGAGAATGAGACGTATCAGTTCTATGTCGGGACGAGCTACCGCCACTGTACGATCTGGAAGAACGGCAAAGTAGTGCCGCTGACGCCGCCGCACGACCATCTTGGAGAGGTCGCGGGGCCGTATCTTCCGGAGGATGAGACGCTGCGCAGGATGCAGAAGAGAAGCTATGAGATCCTGTCGCAGCATCCGATCAATCTTGCGCGCAAGGCGAAAGGGCTGAATCCGGCGAACAGCCTGTGGTTCTGGGGAGCAGGCACACGCCC
Source organism: uncultured Lachnospiraceae bacterium (assembly GCA_947594335.1). Lineage (GTDB taxonomy): Bacteria > Bacillota > Clostridia > Lachnospirales > Lachnospiraceae > Choladousia. Next base: position 9,865 of record CANQEC010000048.1, on the reverse strand, counting down.
GATGCTCTCCTCCTTTGAGGAGCTTTACGGAAAGAAAGGCGTCATGATCTCAGCGGTTGATCTGCTTAAGGGAATCGCTGTCGGCGCCGGGATGCGCAATATTATAGTGCCGGGGGCAAACGGCGGACTTAATACCAATTACGAGGGAAAAGCGCAGGCCGCGGTTGACGCTCTGCTGAAGGAGGGCGCGGATTTCGCGTACATCCATCTGGAAGCGCCGGATGAGATGGGACACCAGGGCAGCCTGGAGAAGAAGATAAAGTCGATTGAAAATCTGGACGAACGGATCGTCCGGATCGTGAAGGAACAGATGGATGCGTCCAAAGAACCGTACCGCATGCTGATCCTGCCCGATCATCCGACTCCGCTTCGGATCCGCACGCACAGCTCCGAACCGGTTCCGTATCTGCTCTATGACAGCACAAGACCGGTGGAGTCGCATCTGCTTTACAATGAGAAGGACGCGAAGGCGAGCGGCATTTGCCGGGAACATGGATATGAGATGATGGGATATCTGTTATCACGATAAGAATATGGACGTGCACGGGCAGGAGGGAAAATGCCTCCTGCCCGATCTTTATTCGCTGTCCGGATGATCTCCCGGATTTTTTTCTTTATCTGCGGCGTTTTCGGACAGCAGTTCCAGATAGAACTCCGTATTCGTCGCTGTCATGTAGGGACCGATCCAGATCATACCGATTCCCAGACTTAAAAATCCAAGCAGCAGGACGCCGAGAAAGCTGAGCTGCAGGCGGAAATAGCGCATTTTATTGCCGTACATCATCCGATGGCTTTCCCGGAGAAGCTCACGGGAGGTTTTCCACGGGCTGTCTGCGTAGAGACAGGGGAACAGCGCATAGCCAAGCGTAAACCGGAAATATCCTGCCAGGCAGACCGGAATCGAGATGAGAAGCGCGATACCCCAAAGAATGCTTTCAAAGCGAACTGCCACGGCAAGCAGAACGGCGGGAATGGCCGAGAAGAAAATCGTGATGATTGTCATGACCGCGAAATATCCTCCGATGTGTTCCGGCTGATGAGTGAAGCCGAAAAACAGGTCCCTGAACTGAAAGTTTCTTCGGCGGCAGACATTCAGATAGAGAAACATGGAGCCAACCGAGAGGATCGCTGAAAAAAGACGGACAATAAGCTGACAGACGGCCCAGGGGAACGAAAAAACGACAGATCCGTCTGCCGCGATCCCGAAGCCGGCGGAAGGAAAAGCCATGCCGACAATTTCGCCCAGAATCATGTTCAGCATGACCTCCGTCAAAAAGGCATAAGCCATGATTCCCCATTTGCCGAGAAGGACGGCTCTGGCGCGGCTTTTAAGCTCTGCGGTAAATGTTTGCTTCATATATATTCGCCTCCTGAAGGGGTTGTATGACTGCCGCTTCCCGGTTCGGAACCGTTGAAGCCGTACCAGTAGGAAAAGATATCGTCCATATCCGGCGCGGTGTTATTTCCGTCGTCCGGCAGGATGCTGCTGTCGCCGCGGGGCAAAGCGCCGCCGTCATCCGGCAAAGCGCCGCCGTCGTCTGACAGGCCGTCTCCGTTTCCATAATATTTGTCGAAATATTCGTTGGCCCGTTCCTCGTCATCGGGAACGTCGTCTGATGTGCCGTCTTCGCTGTCCTCTTCGTTGCCGTGCCCAAAATAATCGTCAAATTCAATATCAAGCCCCAGCTCCTGCGCGTAGGAATTAAACATGTACTCCAGCTGTCTGCGCATTTCGGGATTGGTCATCACCGTACGGACAGCCACGGCTGTCGTCACGACGGACGTGGTTATGCCAAAAACCGAGACCAGTATGGCGATCCGGCATTTGCCCGTAACCTTTTTGTTGCGGCCGCGCGAAAGCAGTGCAAACAGGATGGAGAGCGCACCGCAGGGAACCGCGACATAAAACATAACACTGCTGAATATGGAGAGGAACGCGAGGATAACAGACGCCGTGGACATGGCGCTGCTGTATTCCATTCCCGGGGTATTGGGTCCGTAATAATCGTCATAATTGCTGCGTTTGTCAAAAAACATGAAATAAGCGGACTCCTTTCGTATAAAATCTGCTGTTCTGCGGTTCCAAAAACGCTCCTGTATTGCCTGGAGAAGCGGGGAAATACCGCATCTGCGGCCGTCCTGCGAAGGAATACGGGGGACGAACCGCGGCGCAAACAGCATAACCGTATGGTAGCACAAAGGAGAATTTTTGACAAGTAGCGCGCGGATCTGTTCACACAATTCCCATATTTATTGTGAAAGGAGCGCGGAGTGCGTAAGCACGAAGCGATCCGAAGAATTTTCCTTTATGGTGCTGCCCGCAGCGCGGCCTTCAATCTGGCAAATTGATGGAACATTTCCTGCATGAAAAAGCTGCGATCATTCTTTTTTGCCAATTTTACGCAGGAAAACGGGAGATTTTTTCGTAAAAACGCTAAAAAAAGCAAAAAAAACTAAAAAATAAAGCAAGAATTATATTGCTTTAAAATGAAAAAAGTGTATAATAATTTTACGGAATAAAGAAACTGGATCAATATATTTTACAAAAACAAGGAGGTAGCAAATGAAACGATTAATGAGTATGTTTCTCATACTGACTATGGTGTTTTCACTGACTGCCATGGGAAGCTCCGCGCTCGCCGCTGAAGATGTGGAGATTAATTTCTGGTCCATGTGGAACGAGGGCGAACCCCAGGCCACCGTCATTGCCGAGGCTGCAGAAGCTTTCGAGCAGGAGACAGGAATCCATGTGAACATTGAGTGGAAGGGCCGCGATATCAACACGCTGCTGACCGCCTCTCTTGACTCCGGGGACGCCATCGATATCTTCGAGGACGACTACAACCGGATCGGACAGGTTTATACCGAGTGGACGTATGATCTGACTGAGATGGCCGTGGCCGCAGGGTATGAAGGCTATGACTGCTTCAACAATCAGGCGATTGCCTAGGCAGGGTATCTGAACAGTATCACCGAGCAGCCGCAGGTGGGCGGCGTGTTCTATAACAAAGCCGCTTTTGAGACGGCCGGGATCGAGGCAGAGCCCACAACCTGGGCGGAGTTCCTGGATGTCTGCGCGAAGCTGAAGGACGCGGGCATCGCTCCCATCGCGCAGGACGGCGCGTACACCAACTTCTCCTTCTATTATCATCTGGTCCGCTACCTGGGCGAGGACGGTATCGCCGAGCTTCGCGACAACGGCGGATGGGCAGACAATGAGCAGGCCGTGCAGGCCGCGCAGGACATCATCGACCTGGTGAACGCGGGCTATCTGGCCGACGGCGCTCCCGACGAGTATCCTGCCAGCCAGACCAAGGTCGGCCTTGGCGAGGCGGCCATGGTTGTCTGCGCCAACTACGTGACCGCCGAGGTCAACGCCGCGGTGGGCGAGGAGGTTGACTGGGGTCTGTTTAATTATCCGGCGATTGACGGCGGAGCGGAGCCCGCAGCGGCCTATGCCGGCGCCAACTCCCTTGCTATCGCTTCCTACAGCGAGCATCCCCAGGAAGCGTTCGACTTCATCATGTATCTGGTCACCGGCGAGTGGGATCAGAAGATGGCTGACACTGCGGCCCAGATCCCTGCCGATCCGAACAACACGGCTCCTGCTTCCCTGAGCGGTACCGTTGAGACTCTGAAGGCTGCCGACAAGCCAATGACCTGGTGCGGATCTCTGAATACGCATCCCGCGTGGGATTCCATGAAGACTCTGTTTACGGAACTGTTCGAGGGTAAATATGAGGACGGCGCTGCTTTCTGCGCAGCTATGGATGCGCTTTATTGATTCCCGCGGGCACGGATAATGATGAGACGGAGCGCGGATCTGCTGCGCAGGCCGCGTATCCCGCTGCCTGCAGAGGGACTGCTGACTTCTGACTGAGACAGGCGGCATTTCGGTGCCGCCTTATCTTGTATGCGCAGGCCCAGGCATGGAAATCAGCTGCTGACGCAGCACCTGGGCCGCGCGGACGAGCAGGAGGAAAAACCGCCTCCTACTCGATTATGCCCAGGCATGGAGACCAGCTGCTGACGCAGCACCTGGGCCGCGCGGACGAGCAGGAGGAAAACCGCCTCCTACTCGATTATGTCCAGGCATGGAAATCAGCTGCTGACGCAGCACCTGGGCCGCGCAGACGGGCAGGAGGAAAAATGCCTGGTTTACTGCGGAAGAGGAGGTAATGCCAAATGAAGAAGAACAAGACTCTGATCTTCCTGTTTATCGCGCCTACGGTGATCTGTCTGCTGCTGATGTATGTCTACCCTGTTTTCAGGACAGTGATCATGAGCTTTTTCCAGGTGGAGGATCTCACGGCTGATCTGAGCGACTGGAGCTTCAACGGCGTGGATAATTACATAAAGATTTTCCATACCGCCGGTTTTATCACGTCGCTGAAGAATTTTCTGGCGATCTGGATCGTGGGAGGCGCGATCACTCTGTCCCTGGCTATGCTGATGGCGGCGATCCTGACCAGCGGCATCCGCTTTCAGGGCTTTTTCCGGGCGGCGATCTATCTGCCCAACGTGGTGTCTGCCGTGGCCCTGGCGACCATGTGGGTTCAGTACATATTCAATTATGATTACGGACTGCTCAATCAGTTCGTGACAATGCTCGGTTTTGACAAAATACGCTGGCTGGGCACGGACGGCAAGCTCTGGGCCATGATTGCCGCGTACATCTACGGCAGTATCGGCTACTACATGCTGATTTACATCAGCGGCATCGAGGGCATCCCCGCGGATCTCTACGAGTCCGCCACCATCAACGGCGCCTCAAAGAGCACGCAGTTTTTCCGGATCACGCTGCCTCTCCTTAAGGGGATTATCCGGACTACCATCACGTTCTGGACGATCAATGCCGCCACATTTTATCTCTGGTCGAAGCTCTTTTCTCCCGTACAGACAGAGGGATCGACCATCGTTCCGGTGGTGTATCTGTATGACACTGTGTTCGGAGGCAAGGGCGTGGTGACCCGTGACGCCGGAGCCGGGGCCGCCGTGGGCGTGGTGCTGACTCTGATTATCATCGCCGTGTATCTGCTCACGGATCGTCTGCTGCGCAGCAATGATCTGGAATACTGAGAGGAGGGGAAGCAATGGAAAAGACAAAACCAAAATTCAACTGGAAGCGTGAGTGCAGAATGCTTCCCGGATATCTTGTGGTTCTGCTCTACGTGGGCTTTATGGTGGTCATGCTCAGCTGGATCATAGGAGCGAGCCTTTCCACCTCCAGAGAGATTTTGACCGGCAAAGTTCTGAATTTTGAATCCGGATTTCACTGGGAAAATTATATCACCGCATGGAAGACGCAGAATGTATCCATTTTTTTCGGAAATTCGCTTCTTTATTCTGTGGTTTCCTGCGCGGGAGTTCTGCTGATCGCGGCTCCGTCGGCCTATGTACTCAGCCGGTGGCATTTTACGGGGAGCCGGCTCATCCGCGTCGCCCTGGTCCTCTCCATGAGCGTGCCGGCCATCATGATCATCATGCCTTTGTACACGCTGGCGGTCAGATGGGGGATCCGCGGGCGGATTCTGCTGATTGCGCTGTATATCTTTATGCGGGTGCCCTATACGGCCATCTATATGCTTGACTTTTTTGCCACGTTAAGCCACGATTACGAGGAGGCGGCGGCCATAGACGGCTGCTCGGCAGGCAGAACCTTCTGGGTCATTATGCTGCCGCTCATTCAGCCGGCCATCATCACGGTCACGATCTTTAACTTCCTTTCTGTCTGGAACGAGTTCTTCATGGCGCTGATCTTCACCAGCAGCAAGGAGATGACTCCTGTGGGCGTGGGCCTTCTGCAGATCGTCAACTCCATGAAGTACAGCGGAAACTACGGCGGTATGTTCGCGGCGGTGATCATCGTCTTTCTGCCTACCTTCCTGCTGTATCTGGTCATGTCCCGGCGGATTATTTCCGGTGTTACGGCCGGCGGCGTGAAGGGATAATAATTTAAGGAGGTTCATCCATGAAAAAGACAAGAGGCCGTGTGACAATCCCCACTGACCGGGATGTGGTTCCTGAAACGCTGGAGATCCTGCGCCGCTGGGGCGCGGACGCCGTCCGGGACTGCGACGGCACCGATTTTCCGGAACAATTAAAGGATGTGGATGCCAAAATCTACGCCACCTACTATACCACCCGGAAGGACAACGCCTGGGCAAAGGCGAACCCGGACGAGGTGCAGCAGTGCTATATTATGACCGGCTTTCACACTGCGGTGGGGGAGGGGCCGCTTTTTATTCCTCTTATGCAGGGAGTGAGCCCGGAACTGATGTCCGTGAACGACAGGGATGACATCCGCCGCTGGTGGGAGGTGATGGACCGCACGGCGGGCAGGCCGCTGGAACCGGATGCCTGGCGCTATGACAGTGCGGACGGCTGCGTGGTCGTTGAGAGGCCGGAGCCGTTCCACGATTACACGGTCAGTTTTCTCGCTTATCTTATCTGGGATCCGGTCCATATGTACAACGCCGTCACCAACGACTGGAAGGATTTTGAACATCAGATCACCTTCGACGTGCGCCAGCCCAAAACCCACGCGTTTTCTCTGGAGCGGCTGCGCCGTTTTATCCGGGAGCATCCTTACGTGGATGTGATCCGCTATACCACTTTTTTCCACCAGTTTACGCTCGTCTTTGATGAACTTAAGCGGGAGAAATACGTGGACTGGTACGGCTACTCCGCCTCTGTGAGTCCTTATATCCTGGGGCGCTTTGAGCAGGAGGCGGGCTATCCCTTCCGCCCGGAGTACATCATCGATCAGGGGTACTACAACAACCAGTACCGCGTCCCGTCCAGGGAATACAAGGATTTTCTGGCCTTTCAGCGCCGGGAGGTGGCCTCCCTTGCCAGGGAGCTGACGGACATCACCCACGAGATGGGCAAAGAAGCCATGATGTTTCTGGGAGATCACTGGATCGGCACGGAACCGTACATGGATGAGTTTGCCTCCATAGGTCTGGACGCGGTGGTAGGCAGCGTGGGCAACGGATCCACGCTCCGGCTCATCTCCGATATCCCGGGAGTGAAATACACGGAAGGCCGGTTTCTGCCCTACTTTTTTCCGGATACCTTTCATCCGGGGGGCGATCCCGTGCGGGAGGCAAAGGAGAACTGGCTGACGGCCCGGCGGGCGATTCTGCGAAAACCTGTGGACCGAATCGGCTACGGCGGCTATCTGAAGCTGGCCTGCCAGTTTCCGGATTTCATCAGCTATGTGGAGAAAGTGTGTGACGAGTTCCGGGAACTTTATGACAACATTCAGGGGAAAAAGCCCTGGTGTGTCCGAAAGGTTGCGGTGCTGAACTGCTGGGGCAAAGCACGGTCATGGGGCTGTCATATGGTGCACCACGCCCTGTATCAGAAACAGAATTATTCCTATGCCGGGGTGATCGAAATCCTGTCCGGCGCCCCTTATGATGTGCGTTTTCTGAGCTTTGACGATCTCCTGTCCGATCCCTCTGTGCTGGATGACATCGATGTGCTGCTGAATATCGGCGACGGGGATACGGCCCACACCGGCGGCGTTCTCTGGGAGGATCCCCGCGTTTCCAGCGCTGTCAGGCGGTTTGTCTGGAACGGCGGCGGCTTTATCGGCGTGGGCGAGCCTTCCGGGCATCAGTACCAGGGCCGGTATCTCCAGCTGGCCGGAGTCCTGGGAGTGGAGAAGGAGACGGGTTTTACGCTCAACTATGACAAATATAATTGGGAGGAGCACCCGGAGCACTTTATCCTGGCGGACGCCGACGGCCCCGTGGATTTTGGCGAAGGGAAAAAGAGTATCTACGCTCTTGCGGGCACGACCGTTCTCGTCCAGCGGGACAGGGAAGTGCAGATGGCTGTCCGTGATTTTGGAAAAGGCAGGGCGGTCTACCTGTCCGGGCTTCCGTACTCCTTTAGTAACAGCCGCCTTCTGCACCGGGCGGTTCTCTGGAGCAGCCACGGAGAGGGAGAACTGGAGAAATGGTTTTCCTCCAATATCAGCACGGAGCTTCACGCTTATCCGGAGGGCGGCTGTTACTGTGTGGTGAACAACAGTTACGAACCTCAGCAGACGACGGTCTTCACCGACGGAGAATCTTTTCAGATGACTCTGGAGCCCGGCGAAATACGGTGGTATCACGGGAACTACATTTTGATCCATAGATAGAGGAGGACTGACCTATGGCCTGGAACATCCTTTTGTATTTTACAGATCAGCAGCGCGCGGACACCTGCGGCTGCTTCGGACAGCCGCTTGACATCACGCCGAATCTGGACCGCCTTGCCTGGGAGGGCACGGCGTTTTCGCAGGCATATTCTCCGCAGCCGGTCTGCGGGCCTTACCGGGCGCTGCTCCAGACAGGAAAATACGCGACGGATACCGGATGCTTCCGCAACAATATCATGCTCCCGCATGATGTGAAGACGCTGGCGGGTTATATGGAGGAGGTCGGGTATGAGACGGCCTATATCGGCAAGTGGCATCTGGCAAGCGACGGAGCGCTGGATAAGCCTCCGGTCATCGATCACACGGTCACGCCTGTTCCGCGAAAGTACCGCGGCGGCTATACCGGTTTCTGGCGTGCCGCGGATGTGCTGGAGTTTACGTCCCACGGATATGATGGCTATATTTTTGATGAAAATAACCGGAGACTGGATTTTAAGGGATACCGGGCGGATTGTATCACGGATTTTGCGCTGGAATTTTTCGACCAGAGAGATAAGAGCAGGCCGTTTTTTATGACGGTGTCGCAGATTGAGCCTCATCACCAGAATGATCACGGACACTATGAAGGGCCGGAGGGCTCGAAGGAAAAATACAAAGACTTTGTGCTTCCGCCTGATCTGGAGGCGCTGGGAGGCGACGCGCGAGAGGAGTATCCGGATTATCTTGGCGCGTGCGCCAGCCTGGATAAGAATCTGGGGCGGCTGATCGGCAGGCTGAAAGAGGAGGGCCTTTACGAGAACACGGTGATTTTCTTTTTCTCCGATCATGGCTCGCATTTCCGCACGAGGAACCGCGACAGTCACTTAAACGGCGCGGACGATTACAAGCGTTCCGGTCACGATGGCTGTCTGCATGTGCCTCTGGTGATCGCCGGCGGGCCGTATCGGGGAGGCGTCACGGTGGAGGAGCTGGTCAGCACGGAAAGCCTGCCGAAGACGATTCTGGCGCTCGCGGGCGTGGACGTCGGGGATCAGATGATCGGAGAGAATCTGCTCGACGTGATGACGCACAAAAATCCGGACCGCTCCAATGAAATTTACGCGCAGATTTCGGAGAGCCGCGTGGGACGTGTGATCCGTACGCCGGATTACAAATACGCGGTGTATGCGCCAGGCATCGACGGGGGCGCGCAGGCGTCGGCGGATTACTATGAGGACGATTACCTCTACGATCTGCGCAGGGATCCGTGGGAGCTCCACAACCTGATTGAGGAAAAAGAATACGAGAATATAAAGCGGGAACTGAAGGAAAAACTGTTCCGCTGGATTGAAAAAACAGAGGGGAAACGGCCGAATGGATAATCTGAGCCTGCTGGTAAAACCGGCCTCCGGCCTTTGCAACATGGCCTGCCGGTACTGCTTTTACCGCGATGAAGTGGAACACTATAAGGAACTGGATATGCGGATTATGCCGGAGGAAACGATGGAACTGCTGATCGAAAGAGCATGCGCGGAGGCAAAATCCTCCCTGCAGATCACCTTTCAGGGAGGAGAACCCACGCTTGCGGGTCTTCCTTATTTTCGCAGGTTCACAGAACTTGTCCGGGAGAAAAAAAGGAGAGGGACGGCGGTCTTTTACGCCATACAGACGAACGGCCTGCTGCTCGATGAGGAGTGGGCCGGTTTCCTTGCGGAGCATCACTTTCTGGTC
>CANQEC010000047.1 GCA_947594335.1 uncultured Lachnospiraceae bacterium | reverse complement strand
TCAGACTTACGATATCAATATGCCGGGTGTGGTGGCGGTTTATCTGAGCGGAAGTCCGGTTCCGGGCGTAGGCCCGCAGGACGTCGCGCTGGCGATCGTCGGCGCGGTGTTTGAAAACGGTTATGTGAACAACAAGGTCATGGAATTTGTGGGACCGGGCGTGGCTTCCTTAAGCGCGGACTTCCGCATCGGCATCGACGTCATGACGACGGAGACGACCTGTCTGTCCTCCATCTGGCAGACCGATGACCAGATTAAAGAATTTTATGAGATCCACGGAAGGGCCGGGGATTACAAAGAGCTGGCCCCGGGCGCCGTGGCCTACTATGACGGGGTCGTCTGCGTGAATCTGAGCGCGATCCGTCCGATGATCGCGATGCCGTTCCATCCGAGCAACACCTACACGATCGAGGATCTGAACGCGAATCTGATGGACATCCTCGACGACGTGGAGAAGCGCGCGGCGGTCAGCTTCGGCGGCGCGGTTGACTTTACGCTGAAGAATAAGGTGCGGGACGGCAGACTGTACGTGGATCAGGGCATCATTGCGGGCTGCGCCGGCGGCGGCTTTGAAAATATCTGTGCGGCGGCCGATATCCTGAAAGGGAAATTCATCGGTTGCGACGAATTTACTTTAAGTGTTTATCCGGCGAGCACGCCGATCTATATGGAGCTTGCGAAGAACGGCAGGCTTGCGGATCTGATCCAGAGCGGTGCAATCGTAAAGACCGCGTTCTGCGGGCCATGCTTCGGCGCGGGCGACACGCCGGCGAACAATGCGTTCAGTATCCGCCATTCGACGCGCAACTTCCCGAACCGCGAGGGCTCAAAGATTCAGAACGGCCAGATCTCCTCTGTCGCGCTGATGGACGCGCGCTCGATCGCGGCGACGGCTGCGAACAAGGGCTACCTGACGGCTGCGACCGATGTGGACGCGAATTTCACCAATCCGAAGTATTTCTTTGATCAGAGCATCTATGCGAACCGTGTCTTTGACAGCAAGGGCGTCGCGGATCCGTCGGCTGAGATTCATTTCGGACCGAACATCAAGGACTGGCCGGCGATGTGCGAGCTTCCGGAGAATCTGATTCTGAAAGTTGTCTCCGAGATCCACGATCCGGTGACGACGACGGACGAGCTGATCCCGTCCGGGGAGACTTCCTCCTACCGCTCGAATCCGCTCGGACTTGCGGAGTTCGCCCTCTCAAGAAAGGATCCGGCGTATGTCGGCCTCGCGAAAGAGGTGCAGAAGGCGGAGAAGGCGAGAGAGGCCGGGGAGAGCGTGACAGAGGCTCTGCCGGAACTGGCGGACGTTCTTTCGGCAGTGCAGGCCGTGTACGCGGATGTAAACGCGGAGAATACGGGAATCGGCAGCACGATCTTTGCCGTGAAGCCGGGCGACGGCTCCGCGCGCGAGCAGGCTGCTTCCTGCCAGAAGGTGCTCGGCGGCTGGGCGAACATCGCGAACAGCTACGCGACGAAGCGCTACCGCTCGAACCTGATCAACTGGGGTATGCTTCCGTTTCTGATCGACGGGGAGGAGCTTCCGTTTGCGAACCACGACTATCTCTACATTCCGGGGATCCGCTCCGCTGTGAAGGAGAAGAGCACAAAAGTGCCGGCATACGCCGTAAAAGACGGCAGTCTTGTTCCGTTTACGTTAAAGCTCGGGGAGATGACTGATGATGAGCGCCAGATTATCCTGGACGGCTGTCTGATCAACTATAACAGAGTAAAATAAAAAGAGAAGGGGCTGTTGGGAAGAAAATTAACCGGGAGCTTGTTATAATCCAGTTGTACACATGTCTGAGACAGATGTCTGTTCTGAGGCGGATGCAGTCCGCCGCAGACAGACAGATGTAACGAAGACTAGGTGAACAACGGATTTGTAACAAGCCCTATAGATAATTTCCCAACAGCCCCTTAATTTATTTTTCTGACACGACTTTTCCGTACATGAGCGGGCTGAGCACATCGTCCTCAAAATCAAACACGTACCGTTCATACGCGTTGATCACAAGCGTACTCTGATATTTGTCGCAGCGCTTGTGCTGGCGCCCGTAGGACATGTGGACGTGGCCGTGCAGGAAAAACTTCGGCTTGAATTTCTCCATCAGCCACAGAAACGATTTGAAGCCCTGGTGCGGAAGATCCCGCCCGTCGTTGAGCTGATAGGCCGGCGCGTGCGCCACAAGGATATCAAAGCCGCGGTGCCTGATAAGAGAAGGCCAGAGACGGAAGATCCTGCGGCGCATCTCGCGCTCCGTATACTGGTGGCTGCCCGGACGGTAGCGCATGGAACCGCCCAGGCCGAGGATGCGCACGCCGTTGTGGACGTAGATTTTGTCGTCGATGCAGATGCAGCCATCCGGCGGGATCGTCTCGTATTTCTGGTCATGGTTCCCATGTACGTAGAGAACCGGGACAGAGGCAAACGTGGCAAGAAACGAGAGGTAATACGGATGCAGGTCGCCGCAGGAGATGATCAGGTCGATCCCCTCCACCTTGCTCTTGTCGAAAAAGTCCCACAGATACCGGGACTCTTCATCCGCGATCACCATGATCCGCATAAATCTCACGTTCCTTTCCGTCTTTTATTCATGACGTGTCTTACGCTTTTTTCACCTTCACGCCCTGCTGGGAGGTCACAGGCTTTGCCTGATCCATAAGCTCCTCGCGTTCCGGGATCGTTCCGATGACATTTTCGGCGAGCCAGTCCATTTCCATGATCTCCTCCGGTGAGAGGATGCTGTCGGGGCTTCCTTCTATGATGCCCGTCTGCGAATAAAGGATCCCCGCGAACGGGTTGAATTTTCCGGAACTGATCGTATGCTTTAAAAGCTCCACGAGGCGCTTGGTGCCGACCGGAAGATTCTGCGAACAGATAATGTCCACGACGCCTGAGGACATGCCCCACCAGTAATTGATCGCACGCGTGGTGTCGTCGTCATGCTTCCAGGTTCCGTTCATGATCGTGCGGATCAGGTTCTCGTAGAACTTGCCCCAGTGGTACAGCGGCATTGCCAGGTTGCGCGCGTGTTCTCCGTCGTAATGGTAGATGCCGAAAAAGCGCGACGGCTGTTCCGGGATCACCATATCCTTTCCTGAGATGCAGGAAGGGGCGACGCTGCGGATATTCTCCCAGACGTCCACATTCTTCAGCGTGGACCATTCGAGGTATACTTTCGCGCGCGGGTTGATCATTTTGGCGCCGAGCGCGAATGCGTTGATGTTCGCGATGTTGCCGAACAGCGGATAATCCGCGATGTAGGACAGACGGTCATTTTCCGCCATGGCTCCGGCGATCGCGCCCATCAGGAATTTGGCCTCGTGCATCCGCGTGTAATAGGTCCTTATGTACCGGTGCGAAGTGTTCAGCGAACAGTTCAGGATACGGACCTCCGGATTTGCGATGGCGGCCTTCACGCTGGCGGGAGCAAAGGTCGGCGTTGTCGTAAAGATGATGTTGCACCCTTCATAGATCGCCTTGTAAATACAGTTTTCCACCGTGTCCGCCGTGATGTTTTCATAGCTGCGGGTGACGACCTCGTCCGGGAACGTCTGCTCCAGATGCATGCGCCCGAGCTCGTGCGCGTAGGTCCACGCGGAGGAGCGGGGAGTTTTCTCATATATAAATGCGATATTCAGTTTGGGCTCTCCGAGCGCCAGCGGGATCAGACGGCTGAGAAGAGGCTTTTTCTCCGTGGCCGGATCCATCTTCAGCTCAACCTCCTCGTCGTGCTCCAGAAGCTCAAATTCTTCCCAGACCTTGACGACGGCTTTCTTCAGCTCGGCCGCGGACAGAGCGTCCGTCTCCTGGTAGCCGTAGAGCGTGATAAAGGAGAGGAAGGCGTCGCCGGACGTGATCTTAAGCTTGCTGCCGCCCTTTGCGTCATAGGCTGACGTAAAGCGGGAGAAGATAGAGCTGAAGTTGAGCCGGTCGTCGTCGGTCCACTCTTCCTCCGGCTGTTTGCCGACCGCTTCCTGCAGTTTGGCAAAGCTGCCTTCCTTTGAAAACCAGATATAGTTGATCTTTGATACCTTGTAAAAATCCAGAAACTCAAAATAGATATTGTTTTCCTTTTCCCCTGTGCGTTTCGGAATGATGCGCGTCACATAGCCGGGAATGGAGATGGCCTCAAAATATTTCAGAACGCTGACGCGCTTATTGCCCTCCTCCACGTAAAATTTGTTCATATATTCGTAAGCTTTGATCGGGTCACGGATCCCCTCTTCCTCATGTGCATTGCACAGCGCCGTCCATTTGTGGGCAAATTCCGTGTCCTCATCGAGGATCGGCATGAAATTGCCGGCAAAAGAACTGCTGCGGCCCTCATAGCGTGTGCCGACGATCTGGTCAACCGGGATCTGCACAAGGCCGAGCGAGACCTGAGTCAGAGAATCGGGCGAATCCAGGATATCGTCGAGTACCTCAAGCGTAGGTTTCTGTCCGCGCATCAGACGGGACTGATAATCCTTTTTTCCTGCTTTTTTTGCGCTGCTGTAATCTCCATATGACATAACTAAAATCCTCCTTCCATCGGAAGTAAGCGTGGTTTGACAGCGTGTTTCCTCCCCATTGGGGTCGTCTCATATTATAGCGATGCTGAATGTGGAAATCAAGCGGGATTTTCATGCTTGCGAAAGCGTATGTTATGAGATACAATGAAAAAAACAGTGTAAAAGAACAAAAGAGCGGCGTATGGAGCTTCTCAATGGAAAGGATATTGAAAATATGGAGAAAAAAATTAAAGCGGGACGGGACAGCCGCGGCGAAATGATGAATCTGCTGTTGTTTTTGTGCTTTTTTTTCTATATGATTCTTCAGTTTTCAGGGGTGTCGTCAGCGGCGGCGGCCAGGCTTGGCTTGCTGTTGTATCTGGTATTTGTGCCGGGGTTTGTTTTTCTGGCAGGCTGGTATTATGGGAGAAGCCGCGGATGCTGCGCCGCGGACCGCAAAAAGCGGCTGCTTGCCGGCGCGGGCTGCTGCTATGGGCTGTTTTTTGTTCTTACGTTTATCCATGAGCTTCTTCCGGCTATATCCGGAGTGTCGTCCGCGCAGAGAAAGTATGTTCTGATCTCCGTCTTTACGGAAGTGCTTTCTTTTCTTCATGTGCCCGCGGTTTCCGCTTTGTTTCTCACGCTCGCGCTGATGCTTCTTGCTGTCAGAGTGTTTGATGAAAATATCTGCAGGCTTGCGGAGAATAAAAAGAAGCTGCTTCTGACCGGGGCGGTATGTCTGCTTACCGCGTTCCTTCAGATGAAGGGGGAGACGTATGAGCTTGCGGCCGTATTTTTCGGAGCGGCAAAGCAGCAGGCGGTTCCCGGCGTCCCTTATTTTGCGTACTTTCTGTTTGGAATGTGGCTCGGGGAGAAGGATCAGAGGTTTGACCGCAGGACTGCGGCGGCGGCTGCCGCTGTATCCGCGCTCTCTCTTTTGCTGTACAGAACGCCCGCAAAACCTCTGGCTCTTGTGACGTTATCCGCTTTTCCCGTGTATGTGCTGTATGGCTTGTCCGGGTTTGCGCCGGAGTTTTCCCGGAGGTTCGTATCCGGGCGTCGCCGGGCGCCGGGCGGCCCTGCGCGCAGAGAGATCCGCCATAAAACGGCGGTGTATTTTGCCGTATACACGGCGGCGTTTTCCTTTCTTTTGTTTCTGGTGTTTTTTGAATATGTCCGCACCGGGAGGACATTCATTGTCCTTGGGGACGGCACCTCCCAGTATTTTCCGCGCGCGATCTATGTTTCGCGCTATCTCAAAAAGATGGTGTCGGATCTGCTGAGCGGGAATTTTAAATTAATGATGTACGATTTCCGGATAGGGCTCGGCGCGGAGGTCAGCTACAGCATGGAGCCTCTGTACTTCCTGTTTGCACTGTTTCCGAAAAAGTATATGGAGTTCGCCTATGATTTTATCACGGTACTCCGGTTCTATCTGGCGGGGCTGTCAATGTCCGTGCTCTGCCTGTATTTTAAGAAGGGATATTTTGCGTCGTTTCTGGCGAGCACGGTATATGTCATCAGCGGTTTTCCGCTGTACGGGGCGACGATGCACACGAACTTTATGATACCTCTGATCATGCTTCCTCTGCTGATCCTCTCGATCGAGGAGATCCTGCGGGGACGCCGCTGGTATCTGTGCACAATCTTTACCGCGGTTTCGCTGTACAGCAACTATTATTATCTGTATATGAATACGATCGCAATGGGCATTTATTTCCTTGTCCGCTTTTTCTGCCGGAAAGAGAAAAAGACCTTTAAGGACTTTCTGAAAAAAGGGCTTGTGATCAGCGGTTCCTATCTGCTGGGCGTGGCGATGGCCTCGATCGTGCTGGTGACCAATTTCGGCGTATATCTCGGATCCGGGCGCAGCGGGAGCGTTCTGATCAAGACGCCTTCTCTGTTTTACTACCGTCCGGACTGGCTGGTCAGCTGCTTTCTGACCTTTATAACGACGGCAAATTCTCCGGGAGAATGGATGAAGTTCGGATTTCTTCCGATCGCGATGCTCGCGGTTGTCCTTCTGTTTATGCGAAAGGGCAGGAAGGAACTGAAAATACTGCTCCTGCTCTCGTTCATTTTTACGGCGTTTCCGCTGTTCGGCTTTATATTCAGCGGATTCAGCTCGGTTCTGAACCGCTGGTGCTATATGGCGGCGCTTGTTGCGGCCTTTATCACCGCGGACTGCCTGCCGGATCTGTACCGGATGAGCCGGCAGGAAAAGACGGTCTGCGCCGCGGTCATACTGCTCTATGGGATCCTGGCCTTTTTTGGAAATTATAAAAATACCGGGTTTACGCAGGCCGCGTTTTTCCTGCTTGCCGCTGCGTACCTTGTTCTTCTGGTAAGCCAGCAGGATAAAAAATTCCTTACGGGCGCCGTGAAGCGGGGGCTGATGATCCTGCTGACCGTGGTGACCGTATTCTGGCAGGGATTTTCCCTGTTCCATATGGCCGAAAGGGCGGACAGCTTTATGAAGAAGGGCGGGAGCGCGCTGAAAAAGGTGGCGAATACACCGCTGCGGGCCGTCGAGGAGACAGGAGACGAAAGCTTTTACCGTGTGGCGGCGCCAAACCCGGCCTACTACAACAGCAATTCGTCGCTTCTGTTTGATTATAACGGGATTTCCCTGGTCAACAGCACGTACAACGGATATATTATGGAATATCTGGAGGAGATGGGCAGCACCAGCTACAGTCCGACACAGCTGTATGATCTGAACAACAGCACCTACATGAACAATCTCGCGGCGGTCAAATATTACGCTTCCTATAAAAAGTCTGACAGGGCGCGCCCCTGCGGGACGAAGAAGCTTTTGCAGACAGAGCTGCCGTATGGAAAGGCGACGGTGTATGAGAATAAATACGCGCTTCCGATCGGCTATACCTACAGGGATTCCATCTCGGAGGAGGAACTGGAATCGTACGGAAGCGTGGAGCGCCAGGAGGTTCTGATGCAGAAGGTTCTGCTCCACGATGACGGAACCGCCAGGAACACAGAAAACCCGGCAGATACGGATATCCTGATCACGGCAAAGGAGCTGGAGATTGATTCGGTCACGGAAAGCCGCGCTTATCTGACGGAGCATGCGCTGACCGCCGGGATGGAGGAGGAAGTTTCCAGGATCAAAAGCGCCGAGACGGGGGAGGAGGTTGTCATAACGCCCGAAGAGGGCGACCGCACGTATGACCTGACTCTGAATTTTGAGGGGATGCCTAATTCGGAGACATACCTCGTTCTGGAGGACGCTTTCCTTGAAGGGGACATGTCGGAGAAAAAGATCTCCCTCTCGATAAAGACAAAAAACAATCTGGAAGAATACAGCTTTGCCCCGGACGATTACCGGTACAAGACAGGACAGAAAAATTTCGTGTTCAATCTTGGCTACCACAAGGATGCGATCACCTCCTGCAAGATCAAAATGGGAAGAAAGGGAATGATCCAGTTTGAAGATCTGAAGCTGTACAGCCTGCCGATGGACAACCTGAAGCTGTACACAGAGAATCTGACGGAGCATGTGCTTGAGGATGTGAAGGTTGAGACCAACCGGGTTACGGGCAGGATCTCGCTGGATGAAGACAGGATACTTGTGCTGTCGATCCCGTATCAGAGAGGGTGGACGGCGCTGGTGGATGGCGAAAAGACGCAGCTGCGCCGGGCGAATTATATGTACATGGCGCTGGAGCTTGGCCCGGGAGAGCATACGGTTGAGCTCACATATGAGATACCGGGGATCCGCTGGGCGTTTGCGGTCACTGGGGCGGCGCTCGCGCTGTTTCTCGCGCTGCTTGGCGCTGGGCGGCTGCGGAAGAAGTATGGAAAGAGAACCTCTGAAACGTAAGGGGCGGGAGGAGAAGGATGAGCGGAAAATTTACGAGGGAGCGGGTCAGATTTCACATTAAGAAAAAGAACACGCTTGTAATCCAGGGGTGGATTGAGGACGACGCAAAAGGGGACGCCAGGTTTGAAGCCTGGCTGGATAAAAAGAAGCTTCCGCTGGAGGCCAGAGTTCAGCGCGGTGTGGAAGTGACGAAAAAGTACCTGAGATACAGGACAAACGTGCCTCTGGAATATTTTGTTGAAATTTCGCTGCCGCAGGGCTATGAGAGGATGGGACGGCTCGAGGTATACCATCTCCTGCCGGACGGCCGCGCGCGCATCTACGCCTCCTCGGGCGCGGCGCTCGAAAAGCTTTCCCGTCATATGGATTCGTGGATGGAGAGCCTGCGCGTTCTGCCGGACGGAAGGTATCTGCTGCGCGGCTGGTATATCGGCTGCGAGAACGCGAAGGTGGCGCTTCTGGACGGCCGGGGAAAAGTGCTCAGGGCAGAGTACGTGCCGGGACACCGGACGGATATTCAGGGGGAATACCCGGAGGCGCAGCTTGAGGAGACGCACGGCTTTGAGCTGATCTTTCAGAAACCGGCGGAAAAAATTCTCCGCCTGGAAATCTGGGGAGATGGGAAAACGGCCCTTTACATGGTGAACTGCGAAAAGATGCTTTCCGGGAAAGAGGATGTTTTCAACCTTATGAAAAAGAGCTGGATGTACCTCCAGCGCAAGGGCGCGAAGCAGTTTGTAAAGCGCGTCTCGGATGTCATGCTCGGCACGGACAGCATCAGCTATGAAAAATGGCTCCGGAAATACGGGACGACGGAGCAGGAGCTCATCGGACAGAGGCACTGCACCTTTATGTGGGAGCCGAAGATCAGCATTCTGGTGCCGCTTTACCGGACTCCGGAGAAATATCTGCGCGAGATGATCGCGTCGGTGCAGGGACAGACCTACCGGAACTGGGAGCTGATCCTCTCGGACGGAAGCGGGGCGAGCTCCGCGCTTACGGAGATCCTCGAGGAGTATGCCGGGAAGGATGAGAGGATCCGCGCGGTGCACAACGCCAGGCGGCTTGGCATTGCCCCGAATACGAACGAGGCCATAAAAGCGGCCTCGGGGGATTTTTTCCTGTTCGGAGATCATGACGATCTGCTTGCCCCGGAAGCGCTTTTTGCCTGCGTCAGCCTGCTGAACGAGCGGCCGCAGACAGAGCTGGTCTACTCGGATGAGGACAAGGTGGACGGTTCGGGGAAAAAGTTTTTCGAGCCGCATTTCAAGTCGGACTATAATCCGGAGCTGCTGTGCAGCATGAATTATTTCTGTCATCTGGTGATGGTCAAAAGAGAGCTGCAGCAGCGCGTCGGCCTGCTTAACGCCGAGTTTGACGGCGCGCAGGACTATGATTATGTGCTGCGGTGCACGGAGCAGACCCAGGCGGAGATGATTGCGCACATCCCGAAGATTCTGTATCACTGGAGGGCGCACAGCGGCTCGACGGCGGGAGATCCCGAGAGCAAGCGGTACGCGTTCGAGGCGGGACGGCGCGCCGTTCAGGCGCACTACGACAGGCTTGGCATTGCCGCTGCGGTGACGGACGGGGAGTATCCCGGCATTTACCGGACGGAATTTGAGATTCAGGGCGAGCCGCTGATCTCGATCCTGATCCCGAACAAGGATCACAGCGAGGATCTCCTGAAGTGTATCTGGTCGATCGAGAATAAGAGCGATTACCGCAATTACGAGTATATTATCATCGAAAACAACAGCGAGGAGCCGGAGACGTTTGAGACGTACCGCCGTCTTGAGCGGGAAAATCCAAAGGTTCATGTCGTCATTTATAAGGAACCCGGAGGATTCAACTATTCCGCGATCAACAATTTCGGGGCGGAGCACGCAAAAGGGGAATATCTGCTCCTTCTGAACAACGATACGGAGATCATCAATCCGGACTGTCTCCGCCAGCTGCTCGGCTACTGCCAGCTTGAGGGCGTCGGGATCACGGGGGCGCGTCTCTACTATGAGGACGGGATCATACAGCATGCCGGCGTGGTGCTTGGCTTCGGAGGCATCGCGGGACATGCGTTCATCGGGCAGAGGCGTGGGGACAACGGATATTTTTCACGGATCATCTGCGCGCAGGATTACAGCGCCGTGACGGCGGCCTGCATGATGGTGAAGACCTCCGTTTACCGGGCTGTCGGCGGCATGAGCTGCGATCTGAAAGTCGCGTTCAACGACATTGATTTCTGCATGAAGGTGCGCAGGTACGGAAAGCGGATCGTGTACAACCCCTACGCGGAGCTTTACCACTATGAGTCCAGATCGCGCGGCCTGGAAAACACCCAGGACAAGATCGAGCGCTTCAACCGCGAGATCGCGCTGTTTTTGGACCGCTGGGGCGCCGAGGTGAAGGCAGGCGACCCGTATTACAATCCGAACCTGACGCTGGACAAGGCGGACTTCTCCCTGCGGCTGTAAACATACAGCAGAAGACCGGAGAAGCCTTAAGAAATCTTTTTGGGTTGCAGTTTTCTTTTGTTTGCTGTATGATGGTCGTGAAACGAAAGCCGCCCGCTCCCTGGCGGGCCGCGGGCATCAAGTGCCGAACGCCCCGGGCGGCTGATCGGGGGAGAGAATAACATGATCAGTTTTAATAAAGCACCTTTTGTTGGAAATGAGCTGGAATACATACAGCAGGCGATCCAGAGCGGCAAGCTTTGCGGGGACGGGCCGTTTACAAAAAAATGTTCGGCGCTGATGTGTGAGAAGCTTGGGGCGGGCAATGTCCTTCTGACGACTTCCTGCACCCACGCGCTGGAAATGTCCGCGTTTCTGTGCGGGATCCGGCCGGGGGATGAGGTTATCATGCCCTCCTACACGTTCGTGTCCACGGCGAACGCTTTTGTACTGCAGGGAGCCAGAATCATATTCGTGGATATCCGCCCGGATACGATGAATATTGACGAGACAAAGATTGAGGCCGCGATCACAGAAAAGACGAGGGCGATCGTTCCGGTGCATTATGCCGGGGTGTCCTGCGAGATGGATGCGATCATGGCGCTGGCGAAAAAATATAACCTGAAGGTGGTGGAGGATGCGGCGCAGGGCGTGAATGCCTGGTACAAAGGGCGCGCGCTCGGCACGATCGGGGATTTCGGCTGCTACAGCTTCCACGAGACGAAGAATTACACGATGGGAGAGGGCGGAGCCCTTGTATTCGGGGACGACCGGTATCTGGAGCCTGCCGAGATTCTGAGAGAAAAAGGTACGGACAGGAGCAAGTTTTTCCGCGGACAGATCGACAAGTACACCTGGGTGGGCTATGGTTCCTCCTATCTGCCGGGCGACCTGAACGCGGCGTATCTGTATGCCCAGCTGGAAAAAATGAACGAGATCGGGAAAAAGAGGCGGGAGATTTACGACTATTACCAGGAACATCTGCAGCCTTTAAAGGACCGGGGCTGTCTGGAGCTTCCTTACGTTCCCGAGGGTTGTGAGCACAACGCGCATATGTTTTACGTGAAGGCGCGGGATCTTGAGACCAGGACAAAGCTGATCAGCCGCATGCGGGAAAAAGGGATCTACTGTGTGTTCCACTATGTTCCGCTTCATTCATCGTCGGCCGGGCGGCGCTTCGGAGAATTCCGGGGCGAGGATGTCTGGACGACAAGGGAAAGCGAGCGGCTGATGCGTCTGCCGATCTTCTACAATCTTTCCCTGGAAGATGTCAAATATATTGTGAGATGCCTGCTGGAGTATAACGAATATTAAAAATAAACATGAAAAATGAAGATTAAAAAATGTCTGAATTTTATCCGCAAACTGACCCCTTACAACATACAAAAGGGGCTGAAATATCTGAAGCATTTTGGACCGAAGGAGTTTCTGGTCAGGCTGAGCGACCGCATGGAGCCGGAGGAGGTGCCGTACGGCCCGTGGTATGAAAAGCATAAAGCGTCGGAAACGGAACTGGCGGCACAGAGAAAGAAGAAGTTTACCGTCTGTCCGCTGATCAGCGTCGCGGTGCCGGTATACCGTACGCCGGAGCTCTATCTGCGGGAGATGATCGAATCGGTGCTTGCCCAGACGTATCCGCGCTGGGAGCTGTGTCTGGCCGACGGGAGCGGGGACGGGGATGAGCGGCGCAGGGCGCTTCTTGAGGAGTATGCCCGAAAGGATCCGCGGATCCGCGTGACGTTCCTTGAAGAGAACCGCGGGATTGCGGGGAATACAAACGCGGCTCTTTCCATGGCCGGGGGAGATTATATCGGGCTTCTGGATCACGACGACCTGCTTGCGCCTGACGCGCTGTACGAGACGGCGGCCCGCCTGCAAAGTGACGGCAGGCCGGAGCTGCTTTATACGGATGAGGACAAGTTTGGCGAAAACCA
>CANQEC010000046.1 GCA_947594335.1 uncultured Lachnospiraceae bacterium | reverse complement strand
CAGCCGTATTGCTGTACTTTGTCTCATCCATCTGACACTGCAGACCCTGCGTCAGAAGATAAGCCTGCGCGGTGCTCTTCTCCTCATTCGCGAGATTCTGGAGAACGATCCCCTGGTAGCTGTTTGTCTTATAACTGACTTTGCTTCCCAAAGCCACCTGCGTTCCATCCGCGGGATCCTGGCTGACAACATCGCCCGCGTCAAACTCCGGCGCTTCTTCTTCTCCGGTCTTCTCCCCGACAAGACCGCAGTCCTGCAGAAGCTTTTTCGCCTCGTCCTCCGTCTTTCCTGCAAGCAGAGGCACTTTGACGGTCTCCTCCTTTGCCTGCGTCTCCGCCGCCGTATTTTCTTTCTTCTCTGTGACACGACCTTCCGTGACGCGCTCTGTCTGATTTTTGTCCCTTGTTCTGCGGGCAAAGCTGAAAAGTCCGAACGCGTTTGCGAGCAGCGAGAGGAATACGCAGCCGATTATCACAGCGACAATGATGCCTCCCACCGTGACCGCCTTCTCAAGCTTCGGATTAATCCCCATGTCGATGTCTCTGTCATCGCGCGCCTTCTTCCTCCTGGAATAGCCGTCCTCCTCGTATGTATAATCCTGGTCATGAAAAGCGTAATCCTGCGGATCATCGTACGCGTCATAGTAGGGATCGTACCCCTTGCGGCCGCCTTCCTGATATTCATATTCGGGAGTCCAGCGCCCGTCATCCTCCTCTGAGAGATGCGTCACCACCTCCTGATAGCCTGTCTTCTGATAGTAGCTGCCCGGCTGGTAAGCGCGGTTCACATCGTCCTCCCGTGACCGCTCGTGCAGCCCGGCTGCCGCGCCGACATCAAGCGATTCGTCATAAGAAGGCAGGGGCCGCTCCGCATTGATCTGATTAACCTCCTCCTTCGACATGATCCTGGTCTTTGACTTGTGATCCACCGTCTGCTGCGTCACAAAATTCCCGTCCGGATTCACCAGAGACTCCCTGAGATCGCGGATCATCTCGGACATGTTGGCATACCGGCGGTCAGGGCTCTTCTGGGTACATTTGATCACAATCTGGTTTGTGCTGACCGGAATTTCCGGAACAAGCTCCTTCGGACCGCGAAGCTCCTCCTGAAGATGCTTGATCGCCACGGACACAGCGGTATCTCCGTCAAACGGAACCCTCCCCGTCAGCATCTCATACATGGTGATGCCCAGGGAATAAATATCGCTTTTCTCGTCACTGTAGCCTCCGCGGGACTGTTCGGGCGAACTGTAATGAACGGATCCCATCACATTTGAGTTGATCGTGTTGGACGTCGAGGCGCGGGCAATCCCGAAATCAGCCACCTTTACTTTACCGTCCGTGGAGATAATAATATTCTGCGGTTTGACATCGCGGTGAATGATGCCATTGTTGTGGGCGGCCTCGAGCCCTGCTGAAATCTGCAGGGCGATACTGGTCGCTTCTCTGACAGAGAGCCGCCCCTTTTTCTCGATATATTCCTTCAGCGTAATGCCGTCAACAAGCTCCATTACAATGTAGTAGATACCGTCTTCCTCACCCGTATCATAGATATTCACGATATTCGCATGCGCAAGTCCGGCCGCTGACTGGGCTTCCACCCTGAATTTCGAAATGAAAACCTTATCGTCCCGGAATTCCTTCTTCAGTACCTTGACTGCCACAAACCGGTTCAGCTTGTGATCCTTGGCTTTGTATACATCCGCCATTCCGCCGGAACCGATTCTGGATATAATCTCATATCTGTTCTGTATAAATACTCCGACTTTCAGCATGATTATCCTCCATTATTTTCAGAACTCGGCAAGAATAACCGAAATATTATCCCTGCCTCCGTTTTTGTTCGCCTCGTTTACCAGCTTATTCGCCGCTTCTTTCAGCGAACCGCTCTTTCTGACAATACGCAGAATATCATAGTCCTCCACCATATTCGTCAGCCCGTCGGAACAAAGCAGTATCTTGTCTCCCCGTTCCAGCTTCATATCAAAAAAATCTATTTTTACCGGAGCTCTGACTCCGATTGCTCTCGTAATTATATTTCTGTCCGGATGACTGCGCGCGTCCTCCCGCCGCAGCTCCCCGATACGGATCATCTCCTCAACGAGCGAATGATCCCGCGTGATCTGTTCGATCTCCCCATCGATCAGATACAGCCTGCTGTCCCCGACATTGGCGACATACAGATATTCCCCGCAGATGGCGGCGGCGACAACGGTGGTCCCCATTCCCTCAAGACTTGCATCTGTCCTGGCCTTTTTGATCACTTCCTCATTCGCTTTGTGTATCGCCTTGCCAAGCAGCGCTATGGGCCGCTCCTCCCTGGAATTTCTGATATATTCAATCATCGTCTCAACCGTATAGCGCGAGGCCAGATCGCCGGCATTATGGCCTCCCATGCCGTCCGCCACAATCAGCAGACTGGCAAGCTTTCCGACTGGCCGGTCGGAGGCGAATACATAATCCTGATTCATCTCACGCCTCTTTCCGATATCGGTAATACTGTACACATTCATAGTGCCGCATCTCCTCCTTCTGCACGCACTTCCGGTTCCATATAGCTTTTCCGAAGCTGGCCGCACGCCCCGTTGATATCGCGGCCCATCTCTCTCCTAATAGTAGCATTAATCCCGTATTTTTCAAGTCTGTTTTTAAACGCCTGCACTTTCGGCCCCGGCGTCGGAGCGCAGTCCCTCTCCCTGACCGGATTTACGGGAATCAGATTGACATGGCCTTTAAAACCGCCGATCAGAGCCGCGAGCATATCCGCGTCGGATGCAGAATCGTTGACGCCTCCCACGAGACTGTACTCAAACGTGATCCTGCGCCCTGTCTTTTTGAAATAATAACGGCAGGCGTCCAGCACATCGCTCAGTTCGTAGCGGAACGCGACAGGCATCAGCTTTTTCCGTTTTTCCTGGGTAGGAGCATGCAGGGAAAGCGCGAGCGTGATCTGCAGCTTTTCATCCGCGAGCCGCCTGATGTTCTCAACGATCCCGCAGGTAGACGCCGTGATATTTCTCTGGCTGAAGTCAAGCCCTCTCTCATCCGTCAAAAGTCTGATAAATTTCAGGAAATTGTCATAATTATCGAGAGGCTCTCCTGTTCCCATCGCCACCAGATGGGATATTTTTTCTCCGGTGATCTTTTTAATCTGGTAAACCTGTCCCAGCATCTCGGACGCCGTAAGATTTCTCGACAGTCCCCCAAGCGTGGACGCGCAGAAACGGCAGCCCATGCGGCAGCCTGCCTGTGTGGAAATGCAGACGGAATTCCCATAGTGATAGCGCATCAGCACGCTCTCGATCACATTTCCGTCCGAAAGCCTGAACAGATACTTTTCCGTACCGTCAATTTTGGAACGCAGACGCCTGACCGGCTGCGGCAGAGCGCACAGATACGACTCATCCAGACGCATCCTGAGAGATGCGGAGAGATTTGTCATCTCGTCAAAGCTTCCCGCAAGCTTCTGGTGAAGCCACTGGTAAAGCTGTGCCGCACGAAAGCTTTTTTCGCCAAGCAGCTCCATCTCCGCCTGCAGTTCGGCAAAATTCATGGATCGGATATCCTTTTTCTTCATCTCCAGTACGCTACGCTCCATAGACGACCCCCGTATCCTCAAGTCTTTTGAATCTTGCGATAAAGAACCCATCCGACTGGTGAACGCCCGGGAGAAGCTGGATATATCCTCCCTTTGTCGTTCTCGATTTCAGTTCGTCACAGAGGAACGGATCGATACTTTCCAGGCAGAAGGGATAATTTTCCAGAAACCACTTTACATTATACTGATTCTCATCCGCCCCGACCGTACAGGTGCTGAAGATCAGCGTTCCCCCCGGACGCACATAATCCTGCACCGTATTCAGTATCCTGCGCTGCAGCCGAATGATATCCTGCTGTTTTTTTTCTGACATTTTGTATTTGATATCCTGCTTTCTTCCGATCACGCCAAGGCCCGAGCACGGAAGATCCGCGAGTACGATATCTGCTTTCTGATGAGACTGGGTATCCGGGATCGTGGCATCCTGCACCCTCGCCCGGATATTTAAAGCCCCGCTCTCCTCGATCCTGCGCTGCATCTGTTCCACCTTTATCTCGGAGATGTCCCTCGCCTCGACATAGCCGCTGTCCATCAGCTTTTCGGAAAGATGCATGCTCTTCCCCCCGGGAGCCGCACAGACGTCGATGCAGTAATCTCCCCAGTTCGGAGCCGCGGCCTCCGCGACAAGCATGGAGCTGACATCCTGTATTGCTATCCAGCCTTTTTTGAACGCCGAAACGGCATTTATGTAATTATAATCGGAGATTTCCAGCGCGTAGTCGAGATACGGATGCTGCCTGACCGTGATCCCCTGCTGTTCAAGTTCGCTGATGATCTCCTCCTTTGAGGCCTTCCCAAGGCGGCAGCGCACCACCGTCTTCTTTTCCATATGGGAATCCCTGCAGATGCGCTCCGTCACCTGGTATCCGAACTGATTCACCCACTTGCTGACGATCCAGACCGGAAACGAATATTTGACCGAGAGAAAACGCAGAGGCTCCTTCTCCGGATCCGGATACTGCACCTGGCCTACGCGGCGCGCGACATTCCGCAGGACCCCGTTCACAAATCCCTTCAGATTGTAAAATCCCCTCCTCTGCGCGATCCTGACCGCTTCATTGCAGGCCGCGGAATCCGGGACGCTGTCCATATACTTCATCTGGTATACGGACATGCGCAGGAGGTTGCGGATCAGAGGCTTCATATTGTAGACCGGAACGTTTGAAAACTGTTCGATAATATAATCGAGCTGCAGCATATGCTCCAGTGTCCCTTCCGTCACGCGCGTGATAAACGCGCGGTCCCGCTTTTCCAGATACTGGTATTTTTCCAGAACGGCCCTCAGCACGATATGGCTGTACGCCTCCTCCTCCGTAATCTCAATCAGCGTATCCAGAATGATTTCCCTCAAATTCACCTGACTAGTCACGTCTTCTTCCCCCCGCCAGAACGATCAGACGCAGCAGCTGCAGAATGGATGCCGCAAGTCCCGCAACATAGGTCATCGCGGCAGCGCGGAGCACCTTTCGTCCTCCCGACAGCTCTTCATCCCCAAGAACATGTCCGTCCTCAAGCACGCGCAGCGCCCTTTTTGACGCGTTGAGTTCAACCGGGAGCGTCACAAGCTGAAACAGCACCGCCAGAGAGAAAAGAATAATCCCGAGCATCAGCAGCGGACGCATCGAAAAAATCAGCCCCATGAGAAAAACCGGCCACGAGAGCGTTGAACCAAAATTCGCCGCAGGCACCAGTGTGCTGCGCAGAACCAGGGGCGCGTAATGCACCTGGTGCTGGATCGCGTGTCCGCACTCATGCGCGGCGACGCAGACGGCAGCTACGGAATCGGAGCCGTAGGTGCTGTCCGAAAGGCGCAGGGTTTTCGTGCGCGGATCATAATGATCTGTGAGAGTTCCCCCGATATGTTCGATCGACACGTCATAGATACCCGCAAAATGGAGAACATGGCGGGCCGCCGCCGCTCCGGTTAATCCCGCCGCGCTTCTTACCTTCGAATATCTGCCGAAGGTGTTCCTGATCATGGCGGAAGCCGCCAGAGAAAGGATCAGCCCGGCAAAGACCAGAAGCATGGTCGGATCAGCCAGCATATAACCATAGCGTCCATACCCATAGCCGCCATAACCGTAATAAGACAGTAAAAACATAATATCACACTCCTTGCTGTATATCTCAGAAGCTTACAGATACCGCTAAAAAAACATTTCACCCGGCCTCAGCGGATAACCGCGCAGAAACGCGTCGATGGCCATACGCTTTTTTCCCTCGGGCTGAAGTTCAAGAACGGACAGCAGTCCGTCGCCGGTCTGAATCAGGAGCGTCCGCTTTGACACCTCCACGATCGTACCCGGCAAAGCCGCCGAACCAGGGGATTTTGCGGCCTGTCCGGCATCCTCCCCGGGCCTTTTTGCAAGATGGATCTTAAGAGTACGGCCGTTATACTGCGTATACGCTCCCGGCCATGGATTCATGCCGCGGATAAGGCACTCGATCTCACGGGCGCTTTTATTCCAGTCGATCTTCCCCTGCGCCTTTGTCAGCATCGACGCGTACATGGTCGGGCTTTCGGCCGGCTGCTTTTCATAGACCGCCGTCCCGTCATTTATCGCGTCCAGCGTACGGATCAGCAGATCCGCCCCTTCCCGGGCAAGCCGCTCAAACAGGCTTCCGCCGGTTTCGCAGGGATCGAGGCGGACAACCGTTTTCATGATGATATCGCCCGTGTCAAGCCCTTCGTCCATGCGCATCGTCGTGACGCCGGACTCCTCTTCCCCGTTCAGGACGGCCCATTGTATGGGGGCCGCTCCGCGGTATTTCGGAAGCAGCGACGCATGAACATTGATGCATCCATACGGCGGCAGCTTAAGGATACGCTTCGGGATCAGCTGCCCGAAAGCCACGACAATCACCGCATCCGGCTGCAGCTCTTCAAGAATGCGCACAGCTTCTTCATCCCGGATGCTGACGGGCTGGAAGACGGGAATTCCGGCAGATACGGCAGTTTCCTTCACCGGAGTCATCTGCAGCGTTTTTCCCCTTCCCTTTGGTTTGTCCGGCTGCGTAAATACGGCCTGCACCTGGTAGCGCGAAGAATCGATCAGCGCCTGCAGCGTTCCGACCGCAAAATCAGGCGTTCCCATAAACACAACGTTTTTAATCATCCTCTTCTCCTTCTTCGCCGCCTACTTCAAAAAGATCTCCCTCGACAAGCTTTACATACATATGGCCCTCAAGATGATCGCATTCGTGGCAGATCGCCCGCGCGAGCAGCTCCGACCCTTCGAGTTCAAATTCATTCATATCCGTATCAAGCGCGCGCACCTTTACATAATTCGGGCGCGTTACGATCCCCGCCTGTCCCGGCAGCGAGAGACATCCCTCCTGTCCGGTCTGCTCTCCGGAAGTCTCAAGGATCTCCGGATTGATCAGGATCACCGGTCCTTCTCCTATATCAATTACCACAATTCTTTTTAATATACCCACCTGCGGCGCGGCAAGTCCCACGCCGTTTGCGTCGTACATTGTTTCCAGCATATCATCGATCAGCGTTTTCGTCCTTGGTGTCATTTCCCCGACAGGACGGCACACTTTTTCGAGTATGGCGTCTCCCATAAGCCGAATCTGACGCAGCGCCATAATAAACCCCTCCTTTTCCAGCCACCCGGATTCTTCATCCGGCATCAACAGGTACCATGAACAGATGCAGACAGCCTTTCGGCTGCAGAATCTCAGTTCATTTCGAACTGCACCAGGATATCTCTGTAGCCTTCATTCATCTCAATATACTGTTCCATTTTATTTTTGAATGCAGTCAGCTGCCGCGCATTGTTCTGTTTTGCGTAAATCACCTTTCTGTATACGTCATTGATCCGCGCGACAGGCTCATCCGTCGGTCCCAGGATCGTCGTCTGGTACCGCGCGGACGCCCTGCGGGCAAAGCTGCCCAGGTACGCGACCGCCTTTTCCAGTTTTTCCTTATCTCTGCAGCTGCAGTGGATTCCGAGCATTCCCCCTGCCGGCGGATATCCCGAAATTTTCCGGTATTCAATCTCTTTTTGGTAAAACGCTTCATATTCCTGCGCGGCGGCGCAGGCGACGGCGTAATGTTCAGGATCATATGTCTGGATCACGACCTCCCCCGCAAGCGTTCCGCGCCCCGCACGGCCCGCGGCCTGCATCAGCAGCTGACAGGTCCGTTCCGCCGCGCGGAAGTCACCGATATTCAGCGACAGATCCGCCGCCAGTATTCCAACCAGCGTCACATTCGGAAAATCGTGCCCTTTGACAATCATCTGCGTCCCGATCAGTATGTCCGCCTCTTTTTTGGAAAACGAATGCAAAATCGCGGCATGTCCGTCCTTTCCCCTTGTCGTATCCGCATCCATCCGCAGGATCCTGGCCTTTGGAAAGGCCTTTGCGACAACCTCCTCGATCTGCTGTGTCCCTGCGCCGAATCCTCCGATATATCTGGATCCGCACGAGGGACATTCCTGCACGGCCATCTGCCAGAAGCCGCAGTAATGGCAGACCATTCTGCCGTTTTTGTGGAGGGAGAGCGAAACATCGCAGTGCGGACATTTTACTGAATGCCCGCAGGCCCTGCAGACAACGGATCCGGAATATCCCCGCCGGTTGAGAAACAGCATCATCTGCCGGCCATCCGCCAGGCACCGCTCCATCTTCTCCTGCAGAAGGCTGCTCAGAATCGATCGGTTTCCCGCGCGCAGTTCTTTCCTTAAATCCACAACATGCACCGTCGGCAGACGGCCCCCCGCGGCTCTTACGGGCAGCTGTATCAGATGATATTCGCCCTTCTGCGCCCCGTAGTACGCTTCCAGCGACGGAGTTGCCGAGCCCAGCACCAGTTTTGCCTGCTCAAGCGAGGCCCTTTTTGCCGCCGTCTCCCGCGCATGATAGCGCGGAACGCTCTCACTTCTGTAGGATGTCTCATGCTCCTCGTCAACAATAATGATCCCGAGATTCGGAAACGGAGTAAATAACGCGGAGCGGGGGCCGATCATAATGTCAATATCCCCGTTTCGCGCCCGGTCAAACTGGTCATACCGTTCGTTTGGCGTAAGCCTTGAGTGCAGGATTGAGATCCTGTCGCCGAATCTTCTGTAAAACCGCATGACATTCTGGTAGGTCAGCGAAATCTCCGGGATCAGAAGGATTGCCTGCTGGCCGCGCGCCAGAGCATACGCGATCAGCTCCATATAAACCTCCGTCTTGCCGCTGCCTGTCACACCGTGAATCAGATATTTCGCGTCCGGCTCCGACTCCCAGCGGCCGCATATGAAATCCACCGCCGCCTTCTGCCCTTCATTCAGCGTCCGCTCCGGCACTCTTTTGTCCCAGGGCAGGAAGCCGGCGTCTTCTCTGATGCTTCGTTCGCTGCCCGGATCAGCAGCTTTTGGCTCTGTGCCGCCCGAATCGTGCAAAAAACCAGCTTCCTCCTGCTCCTGCCAAAGCAGGCTTTGGATCAGCTGCGGAGTCCGGTAAACATGTTCGCTCTCAAAATCCAGAATCCCTTTTTCTTCCATTGCACGGACCGCAGGCATTGTTATTTTCAGTGCGCCGGACGCAATCTCCCACGGAAGCACCGGCTGATCGATCAGCGCCTCAAGCAGTCTGACGCGGGCCTTCTGATTCTTTCTCTTAAGCTCAGCGAGCATCCCGGCAGCCTCATCCTGCGGTATTTTCAGAATAATTTTCTTCTTCTCCTTCGGCGCCCCCCTTTCGCGCAGCGGAAGCACCGTGCGCAGGGCCTGCACGGTTGTGGAGCCATAAAAATCACGCATCCACAGCGCCAGGGAGATCAGCTTCGTATCCCCGCCGACGAGATCGGTCACGAGGCGGCTGATAAATTTCATTTTTTCTGTCTCAAAGGACGGCTGATCCGCCAGTTTGAGTACATAGCCGCGGATCAGGCGGTTTCCCCGGCCAAACGGAACCTCCACCACATTCCCCGGCTCCAGTTTTCCGGCAAGTTCCTCCGGTATTCTGTACTGAAATACCTTGTCAAGTTCACTGTGTGAGATATCGACAATAATATCCGCGTACTGTTCTGTCAATTGATTAATCTGCCGCAACCTATCTTCCTTCCAGTATTTCCTGAATCAGAACCCGCTCGTCCATCGGATACTTTTTGCCTTTGATCTCCTGGTAATCCTCATGGCCCTTTCCGGCAAGCACAATGATATCTCCCGGCTCTCCGTGCCGGATCGTGTAGGCGATCGCCTCCTTGCGGTTCGTGATCG
This sequence comes from uncultured Lachnospiraceae bacterium, assembly GCA_947594335.1. Classification (GTDB taxonomy): domain Bacteria; phylum Bacillota; class Clostridia; order Lachnospirales; family Lachnospiraceae; genus Choladousia. The sequence continues at coordinate 3,390 of CANQEC010000046.1, read as the reverse complement.
TCACATATTTCCCGTCCGTCTTCCTGATGCCGGTCACGATGTCCGCAATGATGTCCTCCGGCTCCTCAAAGCGCGGATTGTCCGAAGTGATCACCGTAAGATCCGCGAGACGTCCGGAAACCTCTCCCATCTCATAGCGCCGCAGCTTCGAGCGGTTGCCGCCGCAGCCGAACATGCAGACAAGACGATGCGGGTGATATTCCCTCAGCGTCTCAAGCAGACTCTCAAGCGCCATCGCATTGTGCGCGTAATCGATCATCAGGGTAAATTCGTCCGATACTTTCACCATCTCCACACGGCCCTTGACGTGCGCCTTTTTCAGCGCCGCTTTGATATCTTCGACATCCACATTGAAATGGCGGCAGATGGCGATTGCCGTCAGGGAATTATATACACTGAATTTACCCGGAATGTCAATCTCCACATCAAAATTCATCTTCCCGGTCACCGTATAGGCGATCCCCAGATACCCCGGACGGCTGACGAGCTGTGTATGCTCCGCGCGCAGATCGGCCTTTTCTGAAAATCCGAACGTCTCCACCTCGCAGGTATGTCCCTTAAGTATCTGCTGCAGATGCGCATCATCCGCATTCAGGATACCGACCCTGCACTGCCGAAACAGCATGCTCTTGCAGGAAAGGTAATGTTCAAAACTTGTATGTTCCGCCGGTCCGATGTGATCAGGCTCAATATTCGTAAAAATGCCAAGTTCGAACGGGATGCCTGCCGTGCGGTGGAGCATCAGTCCCTGGGAGGCGACCTCCATCACGGCAATATCGCAGCCTGCCCTGACCATGCGGTCAAAATATTCCTGGATCAGGATCGATTCCGGCGTCGTGTTATCCGCGTGAATATGTTCCTCCCCAATGATGACCTCGATCGTCCCGATCAATCCTACTTTATAGCCTGCCGATTCAAGGATCGACTTTACCATGTAGGTCGTCGTCGTCTTTCCTTTCGTTCCCGTAATGCCGATCACCTTAAGCTTTTCCGCCGGATATCCGTACCACGCCGCGGAAATCAGCGCCATCGCATAGCGGGAATCATCCACAAGAATTACAGTCACATCGTCCGGAATCTCCGGCCCTTCCGAAGACGTGACATCCTCCTGCACGATCAGAACCTTTGCGCCGCGCGACACCACATCCGGAATATACCGGTGTCCGTCTGTCACTGCTCCCTTAATACAGAAAAACAGAGAACCCTCCGCCGCCCTGCGTGAATCATTAACGATACCGGAAACCTCTGTCCCCAGAGAACCCCTCAGACACCGGTAAGTCAGCCGTTCCAGTAATTTTTCAAGTTTCATATAAACAAGCCCTCCGCTTTGATTTGTCAGTTCTTTATATAACGGTATGACAAGATGGAAGGATGAAAAAGCCCCCATCTCAGCATCATAATATGTAATACTATCACAGTATAACACTCTATGGCATTCTTAACAATAAAAAAACTTGTAAAAAAAATCGGGCAGGAGGCGTTTTTCCTCCTGCCCGCTGTCTTCTATGTAGAAAAGTTTAAAATCACAAACTGCTGTATCTCAGGATTTCTTTTTCTTTGTGGTAACGTCAAGCACAACCGCACCGAGAAGTACCGCACCTTTTACCACCTTCTGAAGATCCGTGGACATACCGCACATGGACATACCGTTGTTCAGAACACCCATAACGAGAGCTCCGACCACGGCTCCGATAATCGTACCGACGCCGCCGGATGCCGCCGCGCCGCCGATGTAGCAGGATGCGATCGCGTCCATCTCAACGCCGTCGCCCATCTTCGGATTTGCACCGCCCTGACGTGCGGAAAGAACGATACCCGCGATCGAAGCGAGAAGACCCATATTCACATATACCCAGAAGAACACCTGTCTCGTATTAATACCGGAAAGGCTCGCCGCCTTGGCATTGCCGCCCATCGCGTAAATCTGACGTCCGGCGACCGTCTTACTCGTGATAAAGTGATAAATTCCGACGATGATGGCCAGAACCACCAGCTGAACCGGAATACCGTTGTACATGCCAAGTCTGCTGAAGAAGAACCACAAAACCGCAAGGATGACGATATCCTTCACGATCATCTGCCACGGAACGAGGTTCGCGAAGCCGTATTTGTTGTTTGTCCTGACCGTCTTGAGCTCGGTAAGGATCAGACCCGCGGAAACCACCGCGGCGACCGCAATACACACCAGATCAATGCTGCCCTCCCCAAACGGAACCTTGATCGTCGGAAGGAAGCCGACACCGATGAAAGAATAATTTGCCGGAAGAGGACCGACCGTCAGAGATTTCAGAAGCGTGTAGGTAAGGCCGCGGCCCATAAGCATCGTCGCCAGTGTCACGACGAAAGGCGGGATATCAAGATAAGCGATAAACACCCCGGCAAAGAGGCCGGCCGCCAGGCCGATACCGACTGCTACCAGCCATGCAAGCGGTACAGCCCAGCCCTGCTCCACGACCAGCTTCGCGGCGCAGGCCGCGCCGAGAGCAACGACAGAGCCGACGCCCAGGTCAATGTAGCCGGTCAGTACGCAGAGCAGCATACCGGTCGCCAGAATGATAATATAGCCATTCTGCATGATCAGGTTGTTGATATTGGTCGGCGTCGCGTTTGACCCGTTTGTCAAAACATAAAAGATAATGAAAATAATGATCAGCGCCGCGATCATACCAAAGGACTTAATGTCCAGATTAATGTATTTTTTCTTTGATTCTTCCATTATTCTTCTCCTTTCCCGTTGCTGGCCATGATGCACTTCATGATATTCTCCTGACTCAGCTGGCTGCGGTCGAGCTCTCCCGCGATCCTGCCCTCATTGATGACGTAAGCCCGGTCGCAGGTACCGATGATCTCCTGCATCTCCGAGGAGATCACGATGATCGCCTTTCCTTCCCGCGCCATATCGTTGATCGCGCAGTAGATCTCATATTTCGCGCCGACATCGATGCCTCGCGTCGGCTCATCGAGAATCAGGACATCCGGATGCGTCATCATCCATTTCGCAAGCACAACCTTCTGCTGATTTCCGCCCGAGAGCGAACCGACGACCTGATGGATCGACGTCGCCTTTACGTTGATCTTTTTCTTGTACTCCTCCGCATCCAGATTCTCTTTGCGCTCATCGACAATCTGTCCTTTCGAGTAATATTCGCGCATGGCGGCCATCGTCATGTTGGTCTTGATATCATTCATCAGCACCAGACCGTACGTCTTACGGTCCTCGGAAGTGTAGGCGATCTTGTTCTCGATCGCGTCCTTCACCGTCTTCGTGCTGATCTTCTTCCCGTGCATGTAAACCTCGCCGGAAATCTTCTGCCCGTAGGAATGGCCGAACAAACTCATCGCGAACTCGGTACGCCCCGCACCCATCAGGCCCGCCAGCCCCACAACCTC
>CANQEC010000045.1 GCA_947594335.1 uncultured Lachnospiraceae bacterium | reverse complement strand
GATTCACCGTGGCAAAATCCTCGCCAAACGGCGTCAGCAGACTGCTCCCCACCTGCACCTTTCCAAGATGCGCCGCCGCATAGGCGGATGAAGTAGATCCTATGTCCCCGCGCTTCACATCTCCGATCACCACCAGGCCCTTGTCCCTGCAGTAATCCACGGTTCTCTTAAATACCTGAAGTCCGGGAATTCCGAATTGCTCATACATCGCGATCTGAGGCTTAACCGCCGGTATCAGATCATAAATTTCATCCACGATCGCTTTATTGTACTGCCAGACTGCTTCCGCCGCCCCCTCAAGCGTCTCCCCGAACTCGGCAAAGGCCCTCTGGCGTATATGCTCAGGGATGAATTTCATCATGGGATCAAGCCCCACAACTATCGGCGCGTTTGTCTTCTGAATGTTCGCAATCAGTTTCTGAATCATACAGTCCTCCTTTTCTTTTATTTCCGCGGACAATACATCCGGGAATCCATGACCCTGCCGCAGCTTCGATATTCTGCTGTCCGCGGCGCGGTCTTTGATTTTACCGTTTACGCATATAGGAAAACAGGTACTTTCTGACTCCGTTTACCGCATAGGCCGCGAAACAGAGACAGGATTTCAGATATCCAAATCCAAGATACCGGTATACCCGGAAAGTCATTCCGGCGGAGTGGAGCTTGCTGCCCGACTTTCCGCTTGAAGACAGGCGATACTTTAAAAGAGGTTCATCGACAGCCACGGCTTTCCCGTATTTCTCCAGGATACGCAGCCAAGTAATGTAATCCTCGTGACTGTCCTCATGCTCCATCGGAAATTCCCGCGCCACTTCTGTTTTCAGAACAACAGAAGAACAGTTAATGCAGTTGTGAAACAGCAGACTCCTGTAAGTAATCACCGGGCGGACTCCGATAATTCTGCCGGTACATTCTCCCCCGGGCGTTATGAGCTCTCTTCCGGTGGAACACAGAACAGCGCCCATCTGCTCCATCAGAGCCAGCTGCTTTTTCAGCTTGTCCTTCTCCCACCAGTCATCCGCATCCAGATAAGCGATATAATCCCCGCAGGCAAGCCGCACCCCGCGATTCCGGCTTGCAGCCGCCCCAAGACTGTGTTCATTTCTGTAATAACGCAAAAACGGAAGCTTCCGGTAAGGCTCCAAAACTTCACATAAATGATCCGAAGACATATCGTCAATCACCAGGATCTCCAGAGGAACATCCTGTGCAAGCACCGAATCCAGCGCGCACATAATTGTTCCGGCGCAGTTATACGCCGGAATTACAACTGAGACCAGCTTGTCCATTTTCTCACACCCTTTTGTTCAGGCTCCTGTCCGTTCTCCGCTCCCCTCGCCTTTTTCCATCTCGCCCGGACACTCTGTATCCTGAGATTTCCGGGAAGCCGTCACCTGCCACTCCTCAACTCCTTCTGTATTTTCCTTCTGGAATAAAATCTTAACAGTCGTCGCGATCAGCTGCAGATCCAGAAGAAACGAGTAATTTTCGATATAAGTCATATCCAGCTTGAGCTTGTCATACGGCGTGGTATTGTACTTTCCGTACACCTGAGCGTAACCGGTCAGCCCGGCCTTCACCTTCAGCCGGTAATCAAACTCGGGGATCTCACTGGCATACTGCGCGGCAATCTCCGGCCGTTCCGGCCTCGGTCCCACCAGGGACATATCTCCTTCGATGATATTGAGCAGCTGCGGAAGCTCGTCAAAATGAATATTCCGCAGAATCCGGCCGATCGGCGTTATACGGCTGTCCCCCTTCATGGCCAGACGTGCGCCCTGCTTCTCCGAATTTACGCGCATGCTGCGGAACTTGTAAACCTGAAACACCTTCCCGTCCTTTGTAAGCCTGGCCTGTCTGTAAAAAACAGGTCCTCCGTCATACAGCTTGATCAGCAGCGCGATAACAAGCATCAGCGGCGACAGCACGACCAGCATTATGACAGAAAAAATCAGATCAAACGCGCGTTTGATCACCTGCTTTTCCACAGTAAGTCCTGAATTGCGGAACAGCAGCATGGGAGTATCGAACATATGGATCTTTTCGGAACTCATGATCATGATATCCGATATTTTCGGCAGGCAGTAGCACCTCAGATTTCTCTCGAAACAAAATTTCAGAAACAGATTTCTTTCATGGGACGGCAGATCCCCTATCACAACCGCTTCATATTTTATGATCTCCTGCTTGATCCGGTCGATTCCGGCGCTCAGAGCGATCGATCCCCCAAACGTATATTTGTCGCGCCGCGAGGAAAGCTTTTTCTTCAGTGCGTCAGGACTGACGGTATCATAGATCAGAAGCACCTGATGCGGCGGATAGATATGCGCGTAGATCACACGCATGACCACCACCCAGCACAGCACGGCGATCAGATTGATCCCTGTCACCCCGAGCATCGGCGCGATATGCGACAGAAATTTCCAGCGTCCGATCAGGGCAAGCTGAAGATAGGTGATCGCGTTCACCAGCAACACGGAAAATACCTGCGACAAAATAACGTCAAGCACACGCAGATACCCGACCTGGAAAGCCGAAAAAAGCTTTGAGATCAAAATAACCATCACTGCGTACAGCATGATCAGCGCCCAGTTTCCTCTGTACCAGTATGTCTTTCCAATGATTTCTTCATGACCATAATATGTGAACCAGGTGCAGGCAAACACAGCAGTCTGAACAGTTACGATCAGAACAGAGGCCAGAAACATCAGCAGCCGTTTGTATCGTTCTCTTCTTCTCAAAACCAGTCACCTCATCCGTAATTTGAACATTATCAGAACATTATTATAGGATACTTCCCGGAAAATGACAACTGCAAAGATTCTTTAATCTCCAAAAAATTTGCTTCTGCGCAGACATCTGCGCATTTATTACAAAAATATTAAGATTTTTTCAGCTCTGTAAACTTGATTTCCGGACTGTCAGACTATATACTAGAAACAATCACTGATAGGGGGTAATATTATTACCAGTATTTCCAGATTATGTTTATTTATTCGCGGGAGGAGATTATGAAAATCAGAAACTTTTTATCTGCGGCCTGCCTTGCCGCAGGTCTGGCATTCATTTTTCCGGCTGCTGCTGCAATTGAAGGGACAGCCGGAGTATCTGCCGTTATGGCTGAAGAGGAGCATCAGCCCAGCCAGGAAGAAACAAACGCTGCTGAAGGATGGGGCAGCGACGAAAACGGGCGGTATTACGTATCGGGCGGAGTAAGATTAAAAGGCCTTCAGACCATCGGAGCCGATACCTATTATTTCGACTCAGAGGGATACAGCCTTTCAGGCCCCGTTATTTATAACCAGGTGCTTCATTATTTTAATCCCGCAACCGGCAGGCTTGAGACAGGCGTTACAGGACTGCAGCGGATCGGAACCAGCAGCGACTATTACTTTTTCCTCGATGCTGCGGACGGCAGTATCGCAATGAACAGCTGGGTGACGCACAACAAAAAGAAATATTATGCCGGCAAAAACGGAAAGATTCTGTTCGGTACGGTAAAGATCAGCGGCAAGCTGTATCATCTGACGGCGGACGGCAGGCTCACTTCCTACGCCAAATCTTCCTACGACGGCAAATATTATTATGCCAAATCAAATGGACAGCTGAAAACGGGGCTGAAAAAAATCGACGGCAAGTATTATTATTTCAGTCCGTCCACAGGCGAACGCATGAGCGGGACGGTCTCGGCAGACGGCAAGACTTACTACTTTACAGCCAAGGGAACCGCCAAGACCGGCTGGCTGAAAAAGGACGGCAAGTATTACTATCACGACGAGAAAGGCTGCCGGCAGCTGGGACTGACCGTTATAAAGAAGAAAACCTACTATCTCGATCCAAAATATGACGGGGCGCGCGCGACAGAGCGCTGGGTTACCGTTGACGGAAAAAAATACTATTTTTCATCGAAAGGCGTCATGGCAACCGGCTGGCTGAAGCTCGGCAGCAAAACCTATTATCTGGGGAAGGACGGAATCAAAAAAACCGGGATACAGTCGGTCAGCGGCAAAAAGTATTTCTTTAATAAAAACGGCGTCATGAAAACCGGCTGGAAAACCTCCAGCAAAAAAACTTATTATTTTAATCCGTCCGCAAAATCTTCCGCATACGGAGCCGCGGTCACCGGATGGGCCAAGATCAGCGGCAAGAATTACTACTTCAATTCGGACGCCGTACTGCAGAAGGGGATGTGGGCCTACGACTCGGCCTCAAAAGCCTACTACTATCTCGATAAAAAATCCGGCGCGGTCCTGACCGGCAGACAGACGATCGACGGCAAGGTTTATGATCTCGGCAGTACCGGAGCGTACAAAAAAGATCCGAACGCCGTGCCGTCCGGGCCCAAGGTGATCCGGGTCAACAGAGCTCAGAACTGCGTTACGGTATATCAGGGAACCACCCCGATCAAGGCGATCGTGTGTTCAACTGCCGCCGACGGAGTCAGCACGCCGAAGGGAACCTTCTCTCTTCTCGACAAGCTCCGCTGGCATGAGCTGGATGGCCCTTCCTGGGGACAGTACTGCTCCCACATTACATGGAATATCCTGTTCCATTCTGTACCATGCAAGCGCTACCGCGACAATCATTCTCTGAACGCGGCGGCATTCAACAAGCTTGGTTCGCCAGCCTCGGCCGGCTGCATCCGTCTGACTGTCGCTGACGCCAAATGGATCTATGACAACTGCTCGATCGGAACCAAGGTTATCATCTACGACGACTGGAAGACGCCCGGCCCGCTTGGGAAACCGACCGCACCCAAAATTCCGCTCACGCAGAACTATGATCCTACCGATCCGGATGCATAAAATATCTCAGGATTTTAGAAAATCGAGCAGGAGGCAGTTTTCTTTCCTGCTCGTCCACACATCAGAACGCCCCGCACCTGACCCGGTACGGGGCGTTCTGTCTGCTATCCACCATAAGTTTTTCTTTTGCGGACATCCTTCTCTCGGGAAAAATCCCAAAGCTTTGTCCTTTGCCCTCTCACTCTCACAGGCTCAGGACATTCACAAGTCCCTCTAAAGCCTCCTTCTCATCCGTTCCTGAACAGATCAGCTCAATCTCATCCTCCTGCTGTACGCAGGCGCTCAGCACACTGAGCAGACTCTTCGCATTAAATTCTCTCTCCCGAAAATGAATCACTATATTCGACTCATACTCAACAGCCTTCCTGCAGAGAACTCCCGCTGGTCTCAAATGCAGGCCAAGCGCATTCCTGATCTTAATCTTCTCACTAACCAATGCTCATTCCTCCGTATTAACCTCATTTTCTAGCAAAACATCCTCCGGCACCGAAGTCACTACGATAACCACATCGGAAGCAAGCTCATAACCATCGGGAAGTTCAATCTCGACAGGTATTTCATAGCTGCCTTCCTCGCTGCACTCGTCAAGATCAATCCTGCCGTGTATATCCTCCACACTGATACTGTATACGCTCTCATCCTCTGAATGAATCCTGAGCGGGATGGCATCAGCCGGCGAATATGTCAGTGTCATTCCTTTCGGCTTGTTCAAAAGCTCAAGGCTGGAGAGCGGCAGACTGATCGTCCGGTCCCCCGTCTTCTCAATCTGAACCGTGACGGATATCGTCGGTTCCGCATCCGCTATCAGGCGGATATCCGTCTTCTCCGCAAGGATCGATGAAATATCCACCTCCTGCGTAATCGTCTCGGAAAGTCCCTCGACGGATACCGCATCCTCCAGCACGATCCTGCCGTCCAGCCGATCCAGCGCTTCCTGTGTTCCTACCAGGCTTACAGTCACGGGAACTGTTGAAATGCCTGTGATCCGATATCCTTTGGCAGGTTCTCCGGAAGTCTCCACCGTAACGGGAATGTCATTCATAACCTCCCACAATTTTATTTTCACACTGACCTCATTGCCCGGGATCAGCACACCCGAAGAATCCTTGATCTGTATGCGCTCCATCTGACTTTCGTCGAATTCTGTACCATTTTTGTCATATACCTGCAGCACCACCTGGCGCGTCTGATCCATGCTGAGTCCGGTAACGGCGACCTCCGCGCTGATCCGGCCGATCTTATTCAGAAGGCTCTCCGGCCCCGCGACCTGAACGGTCCGTCCCTGCACAACCTCCATCGTCCCGACTTCGTAGCCGTTCGCCGGCCGCTCGCCGTTCGTGGTAACTGTAATCATAAATTCCATCTGCGTCAGCTGTTCCAGCTGCACCTTCATAACGGAAGGATAGATTTCGATTTCGTCCCATGTGACGGCCGCATTATCGCAGGTAACATGCAGCGGAACAGAATTCATATCAGTCATGGCTTCCATATCGGCGACCACCGCAAAGTTCGATGCCGACAGCCGGTCCAGAACACTGGAGCGCTCCGTCACCTTCAAAGTAACCGCGGATCCTTCCGTGACGTAGAAAACCTTATCTATATCAGTCACACTGTCCTCATTCATAACCTGAACCCTGACATCTCTTATCAACATCGAATCGTACGGGTTATTTACGTTGGTGACCAGAAGCCATATCAGCACCGCCATCGCGATCGACAGCATCTTCAGTCCCAGATTTCTGGTCAGCCTGCGTCCCAGATTCCCGGTCAGCTCATGTCTCATCCCTGCCCCAACCTTTCCACAATCTGAATTTCTTCTGTGTCACAGACTTATTCTGCACAACCAGCAGCTCTTCCTTCAGCTGTTCGGCCGTCACAGGTCCTCTCAGTTCCCGCTTGTAGGCGACCGAGATATGTCCTGTTTCCTCTGATACGATAATCGTAAAAGAATCCGACACTTCGCTGATGCCAAGCCCTGCTCTGTGCCTTGTGCCAAGTTCTTTGCTCAGAAACATGCTGTCAGACAAAGGCAGATAACACGTGGCCGCGGTGATTCTGTTTCCCTTGACCAGAACCGCCCCGTCGTGCAGAGGAGTGTTGTGTTCAAAAATATTGATGAGCAGCTGACTGCTCACAACGGAATCGAGGACAATACCTGTCCTCTCATATTCCTGCAGCGTCACTTCCTGCTCGATCACAATCAGCGCCCCTGTCTTCACCCGCGCCATCTCCACAACAGCCTTAACGATCTCGTTCACCGTCTTGTCACTGAAGCGTTCTGTCACAGCGCGGCCCGAATCCAGCGGAATCAGTGAGGATACGATCTGTTTTTCTCCCAGCTGTTCCAGAACTCTTCTAAGTTCAGGCTGGAAAATAACCACTACCGCTATGATCGCTATATTAATCGCGTGGCTCACAATATAGATCAGTGTCTCCATGTGGAAAAGATAAATCACGGAAACACAGATCAGCAAAACCATAATTCCTTTCAGAAGTGTCCACGCTCTTGTATTCTTGATCCAGAGCAGAAGACTGTATACTAAAAACGCCAGAATGATTATTTCCAGTACGTTCGTAAGCGTAATTTCCTTCATGGATTGGGTGAACCAGGACAGAGCGCCGCTCAGCGCCAACCTCATACTGTTCATTCCAATTCTCCTTTCGGTGATTATACTGTCAGTATATCACACATTTTCATCCGTGCATACCATCTTTTTTCCTTTTCCGAAACAGAATACGGGAAAACGGAAAAAAGAAGTTATCTGTGTGCAAGAACCAGAAAAAACACATGTTTCACGCCGGCGCCTTTCAGCGTGCGGCTGATCTCATCCATTGTACTGCCCGTTGTATAGACATCGTCTATGACAAGCACCGACCGTATTTGGGACAGGTCCCCTGCTGCTTCAAACGCATCTTTCAGATTTATCCTGCGCTCCTGTCCCGAAAGTTCTTTCTGATCCTTTGTATTTTTTCGTTTTCTGACTGCGCGGGAAAGTACGGGAATCCCCGTCAGTTTTCCAATCTTTTTTGCAAGCAACTCTGCCTGATTGAACCCCCGCCTGTTTTTCTTTTTCCAGTGCATGGGCACCGGAATAATCCGCTGCGGCTTCCACAGAGAAATCCACTTTCCGGCCCGGTAAACCATAGCTTCCGCATAAAAATCCAGATATTCCCTCCGACCGGAAAACTTCATGCGCTGCACGGAACCGCGCAGATCCCCGGCATAGCAAAAAGCGGCAATTCCCTGCGTAAAATCATGAGAATGTCCAAGACAGTCCGCACAGTACTCTTTTTCCCAGGCATCAAGCATCTTCCCGCATTTAAGGCAGTAGGGCTGTACAATCCAGGGCAGCTTCTTTCGACAGTCCCCGCACACTCTGCCGCCAAAAAGCGGAAGAATCCGGTCGCACAGCGGACACCTGGGGGGATACAAAAGGCCAACGGCCAGCTCCCCCGCCCGCTTTATATATCCGAATCCTTTTTTGTCTGTTAATTTTAATGTTTTTTTCAACAGCAGAACCTTCTGCTCTTCTCCCTTTGGACCCTTATACCCGCCGGGTCCAATTCGCACTGTTTTTACATCTCAACAGGTTCCGGGGCAAGTTCCCGGATCCTCTGCGCAAGAGTCGTATAACGCCGCTGCTCCATCGTATTTCGGATCATCTGCCGGAACGTAACGGAATCTCCCACCAGAGTCACACATTTGCGCGCCCTTGTCACAGCCGTATACAGAAGATTGCGGTTCATCAGCATTCTCGGTCCGGCCAGGAGCGGAATCACAATCGCGGGATACTCGCTGCCCTGTGATTTATGTATGGTTACAGCATAGGAAAGCTCCAGCTCATCCAGACCGGAAAACGGATAATCCACCATGCGGTGATCGTCAAATTCTATCGTCATGCGCTCCATCTGAGGACTGATCGTCCGGACGATTCCCATATCGCCGTTAAAAATTCCCATTCCCTTCTCCGCTACAGTCCCATGCTTTCCTCGGATTTCCCATTCGATCTGATAATTGTTTTTAATCTGCATGACCTTATCGCCTTCACGGAACAGTATTTCTCCATGCGTATACTCCGCCTTGTCCTTCGACGGAGGATTCAGGTATTCCTGAAGGATCCGGTTAAGCCGCTCCACGCCCAGCTGTCCCTTGCGCATCGGAGTCAGCACCTGGATATCGTAAACCGAAGCATTTACATAGGCCGGCATCTTATCCCTCACCAGCTGAATCACAATGCTGATAATCACATTCACATCCTGCCTTTTCAGGAAGAAAAAATCACGGCTCTTATTGTCAAGCGGAACCTGTTCTCCGCGGTTGATCCTGTGGGCATTCACAACAATGTCACTTTCCGACGCCTGGCGAAAAATTCTGGTCAGACGCACAACCTGGATACATCCCGACGAAATGATATCTTTCAGGACACTTCCCGGACCGACAGACGGAAGCTGGTTCACATCTCCAACCATGATCAGCCTTGTACCCACCGCAACCGCGCCAAGCAGCGCGTGCATCAGATAGATATCCACCATTGACATCTCATCCACGATGATCACATCCGTCTCAAGCGGATTTTTCTCATCGCGCGCAAAGCTGCCGGCATTCCCCTCTTTTCCTGCGGAGATTTCAAGAAGCCTGTGTATTGTCTTCGCCTCATAGCCGGTCGCCTCGGTCATTCTCTTTGCCGCCCGCCCTGTCGGGGCCGCCAGCATAACTTCAAGTCCTTCTGATTCAAAATAGGAAATCAATGTGTTGATCGTGGTCGTCTTTCCGGTACCGGGACCGCCCGTGATCACCAGAAGACCGCAGCGCACCGCCTCCAGCACAGCCTGCCGCTGCATCTCGTCGAGCTGTGTTGACGATGTACGCTCAATCGCGGCAATTTTCCTCAGCACCTTCTCTTCGTCGATCCTGTCCGCAACATTCAGGTCATTGAGCATACGCGCCGTGTTCAGTTCAATGTGATAGGCTGCTGCTCCGTAAATCAGCTTTTCGCCCTGCTCTTCCTTTATAACGATCTTCCGTTCTATCGCAAGATCCATCAGGCACTGCTCCAGATCATCCGGCACCGTCTCAAGCAGCTCCGCCGCTCTTTTTGCCAGCTCCTCCTGCGGGAGATAGACGTGCCCTTCCGATGACGACTGAAGCAGCGCATACATAATTCCGCATTTCATACGGTATTCTGAGTTTCTGGATATTCCGGCCCGCTTCGCGATGTCATCCGCAATGCGGAAACCCACCCCCTCAATATCCTCCGCGAGGCGGTAAGGATTCTCCCTGATTACCTTATAGAGATCCGCCCCATATTTCTGATAGATCTTGACGCTCAGGGAAACACTGATCCCGTACTGCTGCAGAAAAATCACCGCCTGCCGCATGTCCCGCTTCTCATACACCTGATCCGCAATTTCCCGGGCCTTTTTCTGGCTGATCCCTTTGATTTCCGCCAGACGCTCCGGTTCCTCCTCAATAATCCTGAAGGAATCCTTGTGAAACTTCCTGACAATACGCGCGGCAAGCGCCGTTCCGACGCCCTTGATCGCTCCGGAACCCAGATATCTCTCAATTGACTGCTCATCCTCCGGTTCTTTGATCTCAAAGCTTTCGGCTTTGAACTGATCGCCGTACACAGCATGCTCAACACGCTGTCCATGCACCTCAATCAGTTCCCCTTCATTAATAAAGGGAAATACCCCGACACAGGTAGTCTCCTCCTGCCCGGATGTCAGCACAAGCACAGTATAGCCGCTTTCCTGATTCCTGAAAATAATGCGATCCACATATCCTTCCAGTTTCTCCATATACTATCAGCTCTCCTGTATCCTGCCGTTATTCGCCGTCAGCTCCACAAATTTTCCGGTGCCGACCGCAACAACCGTCATCGGATCCTCCGCTGTCACCGTATTGATCCCGGTATGGGCCTCAATCAGTTCCTCCAGGCCGGAAAGCAGCGCCCCTCCTCCTGTAAGAACGATCCCGCGGTCCACAACATCGGCCGCAAGCTCCGGCGGAGTGCGCTCAAGAACACTGTGTACGGCATCCACGATCTGCCCGGTAACCTCTTTCAGCGCATCCCGCGTATCCTCGGAAGTAACACGTATCGTCTTGGGAAGTCCTGTCACAAGATCCCGACCCTTAACCTCCATCACCTTCGGTTCCGGTTTCTCAAAGGCAGTTCCTATCGTGATCTTAATCTCTTCCGCCGTCTGCTCTCCGATCATCAGGTTATACTTTTTCCTGACATACTTCACGATCGCGTCGTCAAAATCATCGCCTGCCACCTTGATTGAGGTACTGACAACTATCCCGTCAAGCGAAATTACCGCGATGTCGCTCGTACCTCCTCCGATATCCACGATCATATTGCCGCAGGGACGTGATATGTCAATCCCTGCTCCTATCGCGGCCGCTATCGGCTCCTCTATGATGTGTACTTCCCGTGCGCCCGCCTGATAAGTCGCGTCCTCCACAGCCTTTTTCTCCACTTCCGTAACGCTGCTCGGCACGCATATACTCACTCTGGGCTTGCGGAACGACATCTTTCCGATAGCCTTCTGGATAAAATACTTCAGCATCTGCTCCGTTACCGTATAATCTGAAATCACGCCTTTTCGCATCGGCCGGACGGCAATCACATTTCCCGGCGTCCTTCCCAGCATCAGGCGGGCTTCCTCCCCAATCGCCTTGATCCTGTTCGTATCCCTGTCATACGCTACGACAGATGGTTCTTTCAGGACGACCCCTTTTCCTCTCACATACACCAGTATGCTCGCAGTACCCAGATCGATTCCAACGTCCGTTGCTGCCATATTAAAAACCCCTTTCTTTCCTCATCAACTCCATTGTATCATGGTTATTCCCAAATGGGAATTCATAAATTTTTTCTTAACTATTTTTCTCTTTTCTTTAGAAAATAAACACACTTCCAACACATTTGCCATGTATGATATAAGCGTATTAGCAAAGAGCTAATATTTCATAACTCACACCTGGCGGCACCCACACGCTGCCAGGTACTCCCTCAAATATTTTCGTATATGAGTTGGGTCTCATATACAAAGCAAACATTTTTCAACCCAAATTTTTCTCTTTCCGGAAAAAGCCTGACGCAAGTCAGGCTTTTTCTTACTGTATAAGTCCAGTCTCATAGCAGAGACTGACGGGCTGCTTGCAGACCAGGCAGGCTCTGCTTTTGAGACGACAACAGGTATGAGGAAGCAGGCCGACAGGCCGAATTCCGAATACCTGTAGGATTGCGAGAGTGCGAAAGCACGGAGCAATCCGTGGACTTATACTCGTGGCAGTACCATAGCACAGAGCTGCAAGGCAGCGATGCGAACGTGAGCAGCGTGATTTGCGAATATGGGTAGGGGTGCTGAACGTCCAGTGGACGTTCGTTTAGCACCGACCGAAGCGGAGCGCAGACCGCGGGAGTGCTAAAGGCACGGAGCGACCCGTGGGCTTTCATTCATGACCCTTCATTCATAACGTTTATCACCCACAGACCAGGCAGGCTCTGCTTTTGAGACGGCTCCCGCGGGCTTTCATTCGCAGTGTTTATCCCCCACAGACCAGACAGGCTCTGCTTTTGAGACGGCTCCCGTGGGCTTTCATTCATGACATTTATCACCCGCAGACCGGGCATAAAGTTTACCGCATTTTTTCTCTCTCAAGATATTTCTTCACATACTGCCCGGTATAGGACTGCGGATTATCCGCCACTTCCTCCGGAGTCCCAAAGGCAATAACCGTCCCCCCGCGGTCTCCGCCCTCCGGACCGATATCAATAATATAATCCGCCGTTTTGATAACATCCAGATTATGTTCAATCACAATCACCGTGTTGCCGCCCTCCGCAAGTCTGCGCAGGATATCGACAAGTTTGTGCACGTCCGCAAAATGAAGGCCCGTCGTGGGCTCATCCAGAATATAAATCGTGCGTCCCGTGCTTCTGCGGCTGAGCTCCGTGGCCAGTTTGATTCTCTGCGCCTCTCCGCCGGAGAGAGTCGTTGACGGCTGTCCAAGCTTGATGTAAGAGAGGCCGACGTCATAAAGAGTCTCAATCTTTCTGCGGATCGAGGGCACATGATCGAAGAATTTCAGTGCCTCCTCCACCGTCATCTCCAGCACATCATAGATGGACTTCCCTTTATATTTTACTTCCAGAGTTTCTCTGTTATAGCGTCTGCCGTGGCAGACTTCACAGGGCACATAGACATCGGGGAGAAAATGCATCTCAATCTTGATAATCCCGTCGCCGCTGCACGATTCACAGCGTCCGCCCTTGATATTGAAGCTGAAACGTCCTTTTTTGTATCCGCGCGCTTTTGCGTCCGCTGTCGCGGCAAACAGATCTCTTATCTGATCAAAAACCCCTGTATAAGTTGCGGGATTTGAGCGCGGCGTACGCCCGATCGGAGACTGATCAATGCTGATAACCTTATCCAACTGCTCGATTCCTGTCATCTCTGTATGCTTGCCTGGAATCGTGCGCGCACGGTTGAGATCGCGCGCCAGCCGTTTATACAAGATCTCATTGACAAGAGAACTCTTGCCGGAACCTGACACACCCGTCACACAGGTCATGACGCCGAGCGGGAACCTCGCGGTGATCTTTTTCAGGTTATTTTCCTGCGCCCCTCTCACTTCCAGCCAGCCTGACGGTTCACGCCGCTTCGCCGGCACGGGAATACTGAGCT
>CANQEC010000044.1 GCA_947594335.1 uncultured Lachnospiraceae bacterium | reverse complement strand
ACGCGTCCATGGACAGACCGACCGCGAGAATAAACAATTCCATAAGACTCATGTTTTTTTCTCCTTTTCAGAACGGGAAGCTCACGCATCCCGTCTGCCTTATCTTTGCAATCCCATAAAAATCCGGCTTACGCACAGGAGACGGCAATTCTTCTTATTCTTCATGCAGCCAGTCCAGATACCGGCGGATTTCCCGCTCATATCCGTTTTCCGACGGAATATAAAATTCTGCGTCTTTCCACTCATCCGGAAGGTACTGCTGCCGCGAAAAATGTTTCGGGAAGTCGTGCGCGTACTCATAACCGATCCCGCGGCCAAGCTTTGCCGCTCCCCCGTAATGGGAATCCTGCAGATGCGGGGGAACCGCGGCAGGCTTCTCCCTGACCGCCTGCATCGCGTCGTAGATCGCGTTCGTGGAGGAATTGCTCTTCGGGGCCGTCGCCACATAGATGGCCGCCTGCGACAAAATCAGCTGCGCTTCCGGCATGCCGACCCGCTCTACGGCAAGCGAAGCCGCGACAGCCACCTGCAGCGCCTGCGGATCCGCGTTTCCGACATCCTCCGACGCGCAGATCATGATCCTGCGCGCGATAAAGGTCACACTCTCGCCGGCATACAGCATTCTCGCAAGATAATACACCGCGGCATTCGGATCGGAACCGCGCATACTCTTGATAAACGCCGAGATCGTATCGTAATGGTTGTCCCCCGTCTTGTCATAGCGGACCACACGCTTCTGAATACATTCAGACGCTACATCAAGCGTGATGCGAATCACCCCGTCCTCCCCCGGCGAGGTCGTAAGCACGCCGAGTTCGACCGCATTCAGCGCGGCGCGCGCGTCCCCTCCCGCGATATCCGCGAGAAACTCCGCTGCGTCGTCGTCGATCGCGGCGTGATAAGCGCCCATTCCCCGCTCTTCGTCATAGACCGCCCGCCGTATCAGCGTCAGGATATCTTCTTTTTCCAGCGGTTTCAGTTCAAAAATAATCGACCGGGAGATCAGAGCGCCGTTTACCTCAAAATACGGGTTTTCTGTCGTCGCGCCGATCAGGATCAGCGTTCCGTCCTCCACATATGGAAGCAGGTAATCCTGCTGCCCTTTATTAAAACGGTGAATCTCGTCCACAAACAGGATCGTCTTTTTCCCGTACATGCCGAGATTGTCCTTCGCCTCGCGGACAACCTCCTCCATATCCTTCTTCCCGGCCACAGTCGCGTTGATCTGCCGGAATTCAGCGCTCGTCGTATTTGCAATCACCTTTGCCAGCGTCGTCTTCCCGGTTCCCGGCGGCCCGTAAAAAATCAGCGAACTCAGCTTGTCGGCGCGGATCGCCCGGTACAGCATCTTATCCCTGCCAATGATATGCTGCTGCCCCACGACTTCGTCCAGCGTGCGGGGACGGATGCGGGAGGCCAGCGGCGCTTCACTTTTCATGGTCCTGCTTCTTGCGTATTCAAATAAATCCATAGTTCACCTTTTTCCATCGAAACCTTCGCTGCGTCCGCAGCATCCGTTTTCCGCCATCTTTCTTCCCGCGCCAGAACCGGAAAATCACGGCAAAATTAACTTATCCGCCGTCACAAATTCGAATCCCTCTTTTTTCAGGATATCCACAATCTGCAGCGCCGCGTCCACGGACGATTCATAAAAATCATGCAGCAGTATGATGTCCTGGTCATCCACATCCTCAACGACCCTCTGCACAACCAGAGAGGTGTTCGAAGTCGTCCAGTCGAGCGGATCAACATCCCACAAAACGGGGATCATCACAAAACTGCATTCCAGGTTCGGATCCCACGCTCCGAACGGAGGTCTCACAAATTCCGTGTCATGACCGGTGATCTCCCGCACCAGAGCGCTTGTCTTTTCTACCTGATAACAGGCATCCTCCTTCTTCATATCACATATTTTCACATGATTATATGTGTGATTCCCAATCAGATGCCCTTCCTTCTCCATCCGCGCGATCAGATCCTCATTGCCCGGAATATTCTCTCCTATCACAAAGAACGTAGCCTTGACACCGCGCTCCAGCAGACCGTCCAGAAGCTTTTTTGTGTAAGCAGGATGCGGACCGTCGTCAAAAGTCAGAGCAACCGTTTTTTTCATCGGATCTGCCGGCTCCGTTTCCCCGGGTTTCTGCCCGTTTCCAGAAACTGATTCCGCGGCAAGGTTCTGCGCCAAAACTGGATCCGCCGACCCCTCTTTCATGACCTGCGCCAAAGCGGAAACGGACGAGCCCTCCTCTTTGACTTGCGCCGGAGCAGAATTTTCCGGCTCCTCTTCCCTGGTCTCTGTCAAAGCGGATGCTGCCGGCTTTGCGGCACGGCCATTCCCCGCGAAGAAAGCCGCCGCATCCCCTGCGATATGACAGGCAGAAACCGCGATGGACACGGCGGTACACCAGAACAGCACCGATCCCGCGATGTCCCTTCCTGTTTTCAGAAGGGAAAAGAGCAGAGCCCTTTTCCCGCCTGTCTCCTTTTTATGACTGCCTGTACCATGATCCGTACGGTTTTTCAAATTATCACCCGCGAAATGATCTCATGATGCCAGGGTCAAAAGTCCGAATCCACGACATGCTTGCATGTCGGTGGATGAGTGACTTTATGACCCGCCCCAAGATGAGGAAAAAGTGGGGCAGGGGCCCCATGATTTCCGAATCTTGGGCAGGATTGTGGGAGTGCGAAGCACGAAACAATCCGTCTGGCATCTTTTGACCCTAACATCATCTCATAATTATTATATGCATATCCTACGCGATTGTCACCTTCCGGAAATTTTTCTTTCCGCGCTTCAGAACAATTCCTTCGCCCTCGATCCGCTCTTTTTCGATCAGAGCCTTCGCGTCCGTGACCTTCTCCCCGTCAATACTCACACCGCCCTGCTCTACGGCGCGTCGTCCTTCCGAGCGGGACGGCACAAGTCCCGATTTCAGAAGAAGCGAGACAATGTCGATGCTTCCGTCCGTGAAATCATCACCTGAAATAACTGCCTGCGGCATATTTTCCGCGTTTCCGCCTGAAAACAGCGCGCGTGCTCCGTTCTGCGCCTTTTTTGCCTCTTCCTCGCCGTGTACCAGCCCGGTCAGCTCATATGCAAGGATTTCTTTCGCTTCGTTGAGCTGGCTGCCTTCCCATTTTTCCATCTCATTGATCTGCTCAAGCGGCAGGAATGTCAGCATCCGGAGGCATTTCAGCACATCCGCATCCGCCACATTTCTCCAGTACTGGTAAAAATCAAACGGGGACGTCTTATTCGGGTCAAGCCACACTGCTCCGCTCTGCGTTTTGCCCATTTTTTTGCCCTCGGAATTAAGCAGAAGCGTGATCGTCATCGCGTAGGCATCCTTGCCGAGCTTGCGGCGGATCAGTTCCGTGCCGCCGAGCATATTGCTCCACTGGTCGTCTCCTCCGAACTGCATATTGCAGCCGTATTTCTGGAACAATGCGTAGAAATCATAGCTCTGCATGATCATGTAGTTAAACTCAAGAAAACTCAGACCCCGCTCCATCCGCTGCTTGTAGCACTCTGCCGTCAGCATGCGGTTGACTGAAAAGTGAGGGCCTACCTCGCGCAGAAGCTCGACATAATTCAGATCCAGCAGCCACTCCGCGTTATTTACCATCAGGGCCTTTCCGTCGGAAAAATCAATGAAACGGCTCATCTGCTTTTTGAAGCAGTCCCCGTTATGCTGAATCGTCTCCTTCGTCATCATCTGGCGCATATCCGTGCGGCCGGACGGGTCTCCGATCATCGCCGTACCCCCTCCGATCAGAGCGATCGGCCTGTTTCCTGCCATCTGCAGTCTCTTCATCAGGCAGAGCGCCATAAAATGTCCGACATGAAGGCTGTCCGCTGTCGGATCAAATCCGATATAAAATGTCGCTTTCCCATTATTTACAAGATCACGTATTTCTTTTTCGTCCGTCACCTGTGCGATCAGACCTCTTGCCACCAGTTCATCATAAATCTGCATCTTTTTTCTCCTCTCTCATGATTTCTGCGGGAGCAGCTAATTTCCTTACGCAGGTCTGCAATCGAGTAGGAGGCGGCTGTTCCTCCTGCTCGTCTGAGCGGCCCAGGTGCTGCGTCAGCAGCTGGTTTCCATGCCTGGGCCTGCGCATATAAAAAACTCCCGCCTTACATTACCTATAAGGACGAGAGCATAATCCCGTGTTACCACCTTATTTCACAGACAGCTCACACTGCCTGCCTCAGTGAGTACATTCATACTCTGATGTCGATAACGGTCATCACACCGCCGCAGCCTACCTGAAACGAATCCGTTCCGCTCAGTGCGAAGCTCTGGGATGTATTCAAAACCAGCCTCCATGTGCGCCTCTCACCACCCGGCAGCTCTCTGTACCTTCCTCTGATCCCTACTTGTTCCCTTCATTGCTTTTCATCAGTATATAGAGGAAGACATCTTTTGTCAACCGGTTTTTCCGCCCTCGCTGGAGGTTATTTCTTTACGTGGGCCGCGTCAGCAGCTGCTTTCCTTACGCGAACCTGCACATAATGTCAGAAAAGAAAGTGTGCAGGCCCGGTGTCCCGCACACTTTCTTTTTCCGCCCGATCTTCTCAGATCACGCTGTCCCGTTCATTTTTATTGTCCCAGATGCGGCTCAGATAGTAGCACACTCTGCAGTCATTCATCTCCAGCTGCCGGTCAAAGGGTCCGTCCTCCGTCAGCTTGCGCAGAAAGCAGAAGCAGCCTCTTCCGTCCGTCATCTCCAGGTGCTTTTCCAGACCGGCCTGGCGCATCGCGTCCGCCACAAAGTCCAGATCCGGGCTGCGGCGGAGATGTACCGGCTTGCCGTCCTTCTCGCTCACCTTTGCCCTGGCGTCCTCGTGGGGCACATAATACTCTTTCCCCTCGTTTGCGTGACCCTCCAGAATATACTTGAGGGTATCGTAGTAGCGGTCCACATATACCGCGTCGTGGATCCCGTTGCCCGCGCAGAGCGTGTCGTAAGCGCCGCGCAGCTGCTTCCACTGCACAACATTCTTAAAGGAATGCTCCACGGAAATCCGGCTGTCGAAGAAATTGCCGTTGAGTTCGTCCCCGCAGAACAGAATGCGCTCCTTCCTGTCAAGGAACTGCAGGGAACCCACGCAGTGCTCCTCAATGTTCAGAACCTCCAGCGGGCGTCCCGCAAGATCGATCACATCCCCGTGCTTCAAAAATACCACCGGATAATCCGTAGGCACATCCAGAGCCTGATACACGCTTCCCATGTGATCCCAGCGTTTTTCATAGCACTTCGGCGACATATACACCGCATCGAACAGATAGCAGTTCAGCGTGTGATCGTAATGATTGTGCGTCAGCAGCATGCGGTAGATCGGCTTATCCGTCAGGCTCTGGCAGAACGCCCGGATGTTTCCGGATCCGATCCCGCTGTCGATGACAATCGCTTCGTCGTCGCCCTCGATCAGATAACTGTAATCTCCGTGGCTTAAGATCTGCCAGGTGCCCGGAGCAATTTTCTTCTCCTTAAAATAAGGCACATCCGCCGGAAGGATATTTCCTTCCTCGTCCTCCAGCAGATAGTCATGCAGCGGTGAAAAATCTATCAGCTCCCTGTTTTTTTTCCAGTCCATATTATTCTCTCCTTATCGCCGCGCGCTCCTATGGCAGCCGCCGTACGCTCTCCCGCTCCACCAGATGCGCGCAGACCTGAATCTTAAATTCCACGTTGTTTTCTTCTTTCTGTAATTCCCCTATGCGGCGGACAGCCGCGCTCCCGATCTCCTGTTTCGGAACCTGAAACGTGGTGAGCGCCGGCGTAGACAAAGAGGCAAAGGGAATATCGTCGAACCCGACGACAGAGACATCCTCCGGAATGCGGAGCCCATGCCCGGTCAGGGCCTTCATGGCGGCAAGCGCCATGGTGTCATCCTCCGCAAAAAAGGCGGTCGGCAGCTTCTCGCCGCTTTTTATATAGCGGCCAAGCTCCTCATGGATGGCGCCCCACATGGTTTCCTCATTCTTTACCTCCACGGCAAATATATATTTCTCCGGGAGGGCAAGCCCATGCTCATGCAGGCCCAGGCGGAACCCTTTTTCCCTCTCCTGAAAGGGAACCAGACGTGTATTGCTTCTCAGGTATCCGATGTGGCGGTGTCCCATCCTTACCAGATATTCCGCGGCATACCTGGCGCAGTCCTCATTGTTGATCAGAACCGCGTTGAACAGCATATCCCGATGCCAGTAATCCAGCACCACCACCGGAGCCTTAAAGCCCTGAATCAGGGGAAGATCCTCGTCCGTCATCTCCGTACCCAGAATGATCACGGAGGACACCGTATCGCTCTGCAGCATCCGCACCTGATCCTCATAATCAGGACGTCTTCTGTCGAGATTCACCAGAATCATTTCCATGCCCTGTTCCCGGCAGGAACGCTCCGCTCCCGATATGACAGCCGGAAAGTATGGGGCGTCCTCCACGATCCCCGCCCTGGTAAACATTACGAATTTGACTTTGCGCATCGCGCTGGCGCTGTCCCCAAGATATCCCAGTCTCTGGGCCGTCTGCTGGATCAGGGCCGCCGTTTCGGCGTTCACTCCCCGTTTTCCGTTCAGAGCGTTGGATACGGTTGCCTGTGAAAATCCCGTCGCCTCACTGATCAGTTTAATGTTTACTCTCATACGATCCTCCACCCACTAAATTTTCATAATGTTGTATTGTACCATGTTCTGCAGGAAAATTCAATTTTGCCGGAGCGGAAAACCGTATGAGCACCCGCGGGGGAAGGATCCTGTTGGATCCTGTTCTTTGCTTTTACTCCTGCGCCCTTGCGGTAGCCGCGCTCATGATCAGGGCGAGAAGCAGGATCAGACCCTTGATAATGTTGATCGAATAGTAGGGGAAGGCCATGGCGTACAGGCCGTTCTCCACGATACCGATCAGGGCAGCGCCCACAAAGGTTCCGACTGCGTTTGCCTTTCCTCTGCCCCCGAATGAAAATCCGATGTTCGCGGCGGCAATG
This sequence comes from uncultured Lachnospiraceae bacterium, assembly GCA_947594335.1. Taxonomy (GTDB): domain Bacteria; phylum Bacillota; class Clostridia; order Lachnospirales; family Lachnospiraceae; genus Choladousia. Next base: position 6,587 of record CANQEC010000044.1, on the reverse strand, counting down.
GCCGGCATCAGGAACGTGGATCCCGCCGTGGCGGCGATGGTCCCGGAACGGGCAGCGATCAGCATGCCGCCCAGGGCTGAGAATACTGCCGTCAGACAGAAGGCCACGCCAATATACGCGCCGATCTTAATGCCGGACAGCCTGGCCGCGTCGTTGTTGGAACCGACCATATAGAGAATCCGCCCGTGCTTCGTGTAGGTCAGAAACAGCTCCACAAGGATTACGCACACAAACATGATAATGATGATCCAGGGGGACGCGCCCATGTTCCAGAATGCTTCCGGCACCTCGCGGACCACCTGCTGGCCTGTGGCGCTGGCCACCTTGGGGTTAATCATGGCGCCGCCGGAATAGGTCATGATGACGCCGTCCAGCACAAACTGCATGGCCAGCGTAGCCAGAAACGCGGTGACATGGAATTTTACCACCACGATGGCGTTGACGGCGCCCACCAGCATACAGACCGCGATGGCGGCTATCATGGCCACAGGCATCGGCATGCCGTACCACGCGATGAACGTCACGCCCAGGGCTCCGCCCAGCGTAGCCAGAGTCGCAAAGCTCAGGTCAAATACGCCTGTGGCGAATCCGATCGTCGCGCCCATGGCGATTACCGTCGTGATGGAAATGGATTTCAGGATTGTGACCATGTTGCTGGCATTCAGGAACGCCTTCGGCGCTCCGATCGAGAAAATGATAAACGCGATGATGATCGCAAATACGATACCGCCCTTCGAGATAAGCGATTTCACTGTTACTTTCTGCTTCATGACGCCTTTGTACCTCCCGTTGAATAGAATAAGATTTCTTCCTCTGTGGTATTCTTCGTCTCCAGTTCCGCCTGAATGGTTCCGTCATACATCACATAGGTACGGTCAGAAACCAGCAGGATCTCCGACTGCTCGCTGGATGTGTAGATGACCGCCTTTCCCTGGCGCGCCAGCTGCACGATCAGCTTGTAGATCTCATTTTTTGCGCCCACGTCGATTCCCTTTGTGGGCTCGTCAAAAATATAGATTTCCGCGTTGGAATCCAGCCATTTGCCGATGGTGACCTTCTGCTGGTTGCCGCCTGAGAGCAGTCCCACCGTCTGGTTGGGAGTCGGCGTCATGATCATCAGGCTGCCGATCTTCTCTTTGGCCGTCTCAAGCTCCTTCTTCCGGTTAATGAAGGTCAGCGGCCCGGAGTATCTCTTCAGCGTCACAACAGAGAGGTTCCGGTTTACGGACTCCTCAATGAAAATGCCTTCTTTTCTCCGCTCCTCCGGAATCAGCGCCAGCCCCTCCCGTATGGCGTCGGCCGGGCTCCCCGGATTGATCTTCTTTCCTTTTACCGTGTACTCTCCCTGAATCTTTCCAAATTCACCGAACAGAGTCTTGCACAGCTCCGTCTTGCCCGCGCCGACCAGTCCGGAGATTCCCACGATCTCGCCGCGCCTGATCTCCATATTGATGTCGTGGACTCTTCCGCTCCGGTCACCCAGGTTCACCGTCTTTAAGACGGTCTCCCCGATGGTTCTTCCGGATTTGTCCAGATCCAGCTGACGCGCGCCGCCCAGCATCATCTGGACGATATCGTCAATCTTGAGCACGCCGTCCACCTGGCGCTCGCCTACCATCTTTCCGTCCTTCATCACCGCGATCTCCTCGCAGATCTCAAAGAGCTCGTTCAGCCTGTGGGAGATAAAAATGATCCCGCAGTTTTTCTTTTTCAGCCTCCTGACCAGGTCAAACAGTGTCTCCGTTTCCTTCTGAGAAAGGGGAGCCGTCGGTTCATCCAGGATCAGGAATCTGCAGTTCTGCACCATGTTTCTGGCAATAACCACCATCTGCTTCTGCGCCAGAGTCAGATTCGACACCAGCGTCTTCACATTGATGTCCATGCCCAGCTCATCCAGAACCCGCTTTGCCTCCCGGTTCAGCTTGTTCCAGTTCACAATGCCCAGGCCTTTGAGTTCATAGACAAGATAATCCGTCATGATATTCTCGGCCACGGACAGATTCGGGGTGAGAATACTGTCCACCTCCTGGTAGACGATCCCTACACCCTGATTTTTCGCATCGACCGGGTTCCGCAGCTCCACCTTCCGGCCGTTGAAATATACCTCGCCGGTGTAGGTGGGATTTGCCCCTGCCAGAACCTTCATCAGGGTGGATTTCCCCGCCCCGTTTGCGCCGATCAGGGCTTTGGCCTTGCCGCTCTCAAACCGGCAGCTCACGTCCTGAAGGGCCTTTACGCCAGGAAACTCTATGGAAACGCCCCTGACTTCGATCACATTCCTGCTTGTATTCTCCATAAGCTTCTTCCTTCCTGTCGAAGATTACTTATTTTTACGGTACACGGATATCCTCCTGATTATTTTATACCTTCGGACAGCGATGTGCCCGAAGGTATGGGTATGGAAAGATATCATTCAATCAGATTACTTATACAGAGCCTTCAGCTCGTCAGACAGGAATTCATCGGACTCGCCGAATCCGTCGATCACACCTTTCAGAGAAGCCATGGTCGCTCCCTCTTCCACGTCCGTGTTCTTGATTCCGACTGCCGGGAACTGGAAGGTCTCCGGAGTCTCAAGGCCGAGCACCTTGGAAACAGCAATGCGGACGTCAACCATGCCGATCACATACGGATCCACCGCCGCGCAGCAGTAATACATAGGCTCGCTGGCCAGACGCTGCAGCTCCGTGTCGGAGATATCGATACCAGTTACCACATACTCGTTGCCGGAAGCGTTCACCGCGTCCATAACGCCGTCCAGAAATCCTGTGGAAGCAGACCATACGCCGTCGAACTCAAGTCCGCTCTGGATGGCTGTGGAAACGCCCGTGTTTACCTCCGCGTACGCGTCGCCGCCTGCCAGGTTCGGGGAGATCATTCTCACAACTTCGATCTTGCCCTCTTTCTCGTATTCTTCGATCTTTGCGTGGCGGGTATCAAAAGGAACGATCGCTCCAAGGGTATTTACCTCGATCATCTTGATGGGCTGGGTCTTTCCCATCTCCTCAGCCTTCTCGATCATGGCGTCCAGAGAGATCTCCGTCAGGTCGCCGTCGCTCTGGCTTGTGTATGTAACGCCTTCCACATGGTCGCCGCCGCAGTCAAAGCCTACGACCTTAATGCCTTTTTCCACAGCCTTGGAAACGATGTCGTACTGATAGCCTTCATTTGCATGGGACAAAATCCAGATATCGTAATCCTGATTCAGATTCTGCTCCATGATATTCTGCATCTTCACGTCATCGCCGTCGGCCATAAAAGTCTCCACGGTATAGCCAAGAGCCTCGCCCTCCGCCACACAGCCTGCGAAAAACTGGGTAGTATGGTCTGAACTTGTCATATTTCTCATGACAGCGATCTTCTTGCTTCCGCCATCCTCCGCGCAAACTACGGAACAAGCCGCCGCGGTCATTGCAACTGCCATCATAGCGCCTACGATTGCCTTTTTCATTTTTTCTACCTCCGTTTTTGAGATTTATTTTGTAATTCGAATTATAAAATAATTTTTAGTTTTTTTCAATTAATTTTTACATATTTTTATATTTTCAGCCTTATGCACAATTTTAATCCCGTGAATTTGTACATAATGCATAGGATTTTTGAGTGTTTTCTTGTGTTTTCCCGTTTTTGGAATTTAAAATTATTTTAAATTATTTTATATACCATCTAAAGTTTTTTCAGATGATGGTCTTGCCTTTTTATGCGGAATATTTTACAATATACAAAACAGGAAAGGACGTGTATCTTATGCCGGCATTACAGCTTAAACCAGAGCTCTTCTCTCTGGAACAGTACGAAGCCCTCCCGGAAGACGTGCGTGCAGAGGTTTTTGACGGTGAAATTTATGACATGGCCAGCCCGACGGAGGATCACCAGATCATATCAATGGAACTGTCCACAATTCTCAACACTTATATCAAAAGTAAAAAGGGGGCCTGCCGGGTATTTCATGCCCCGTTTGATGTAAAGCTTAACGACAATCCTCTGACTATTGTTCAGCCGGATCTTATGATAGTCTGCGACCGAAGCAAACTGGATGGAAAACGCTGCAACGGCGCTCCTGATTTTATCATAGAAATCGTATCTCCCGGCAATCCTGCCGACGATTACATCCGTAAATTATTCTACTATAAAAATTTTTTTGTCCGTGAATACTGGATTGTGGATCCCCGCCGGAAAACTGTAACTGTAAATTTCTTTGAGGAAAATATCGTGAGCGTGCCATATACGTTCGATTCCATTGTCAAGGTCAATATTTTTGACGACCTGTATATCAATTTTGCGGAAATTTCGAAAATATTGAGCAATTAAAAAACAGCATCCAACCTGGTCGGAAGGATGCTGTTTTCTCTTTTGCACAGGCCCGCATAAGGAAATCAACCGCTGGCGCAGCATGCGGGCCGCGCGGCGGGCAGGAGGAAAAAACCGCCTCCTGCTCGATTGTTCTGACTTAAAAGTAAGAGCAGAAATCCATATCATATCCAAAACTTCTCGGCCCGAAAACCTCCAGCCCCCGCTCTGTCGTCCACTCCGCCGGGGCCGGCAGCGCAATGACCGCCGTCTGCTCCCCCACCCTCGCAAAGGGATTGAGCTGGGGCATCGCCTCGTCCAGGTCAAAAACGCAGATGAGATCCGGCACCGTCACAAAGGGCTTTCCGTCCAGCCAGCTGATGATATTTTCGTTCTGGTACCAGATATGAAGCTCATGGCCTTCATACGCGCCCGTCCCGGCTATAAAGGTGTCCCCGTATGTATAGCCGTCCCTCGTCTCATAGGAGCTTCCGGTGACGCATCCCTCGAACATGGGCTTTCCTCCTCCGGCCTTCGTGACCGCCTGCACGTAATCGCCGCCGGCCGCCTTTGCCGAAAGGAAGGCTTTCCCGATCGATTCCGCATAGGAAATCGCCCCGCGGATCACCGCATCCTTCAGCACCCTGGCCGTATTGACATGATCCATCACCGCAATGGTATTCTGGCTGACCACCGCCAGGGCCCTCACCAGATCCTCGCCGCGCTCATCGTCAAATACATTCGTGAACACGGCCCCTTCCCCGAAACGGTTCATGACGCTCATGGGACACATGGGCACGCCTTTCAGGAAATAAGTAGAATGCTGCAGAGCCGGCACGCTCCGCCCGGCCGGGTCGCCGTCCACGATACACCGGTCCGTCATGGCTCCTACATAAAGGGCCGTGGCCGTATTGCTTCCGCCCAGTTCCGTAGAGATCACCGCGACGACCTCTTTCCCCAGAAATCTTTCCAGCTGGCGCATGCAGAGAATATAAAAGCTTTCCTCTGTCTCTTTCAGCCTCGCGTATTTTTTTATTTCTTCCTCCGTCAGAGGGCTGATCGCCCCGCAGGCATAGGGCGTCCCGATCATGTCATCCGGCTTCAGCTCGTCGAAGGAAACCAGTCTGAATTTCTTTCCCGCGGCGATGGCTTCATCGATCATCTCAAACCCTTCCTCCAGACTTCCTCCGCCTCCCGTTCCGAGGATGGCGCATCCGTACAGAATATTTGACAGGTCCTCCCTTGATAAAATTCGCATAGTCCCTCCTTTGGACACAGTCCTTACTTTTTGTTCATCCTGAAATTTCTCTGGTCCGCAGACAGCTCACCACATGGCCGGGACCGACTTCCTCCGGCTTCGGCGTATCCGCGCTGCACCGCTCGCAGGCGTATGCGCACCGCTGATGGAACGCGCAGCCCGGCGGAGGATTGATCGGACTTGGAATCTGGCCTTCCAGAGTCTTTAACCCATCCATTCCCCGGGTAGTCAGCGTCGGGATGGAATCAAACAGCGCTCTTGTATAGGGATGACGCGGATGGTGAAAAATCTCGTCCGCAGGCCCAAATTCCACCACTTTCCCGAGATACATGATGGCGATCTTGTTCGCCAGCTCATGCACCACCCCAAGATCGTGGCTGATCAGGATATTCGTAAGCTGGAAGCGGCGTCTCAGATCCCGGATCAGCTCCAGTATCTGCGCCTGGCTGAATACGTCGATGGAACTGGTGGGCTCGTCCAGAACCACCAGCTTCGGATTGGATGCCAGGGAGCGCGCAATGGCAATGCGCTGCCGCTGCCCGCCGGAAAATTCATGCGGATATTTGTAGCAGGCATCTTTGGATATTCCTACCATCTCCAGAAGTTCCTCCACCCGGCGCAGCCGTCTGCTTTCCGGGAGCTTCTCGTAGACGTCGATCGGCTCCGCCACAATGTCCTTGATGAGCCAGCGGGGATTCAGCGACCAGTAGGGATCCTGAAACACGATCTGCACATTTTTCTTAAAGGCATTCTTTCCTTTCTGCGCCCCGGCAAACACATCCTGCCCCTCAAAAAAGACCTTTCCCTCCGTGGGTTCAAACAGGTTCAGGATCGTATTGACCAGCGTAGACTTTCCGCAGCCGGACTCGCCCACGATTCCCAGGACTTCCCCTCTTTTCAGTTCAAAGCTCACGTCGTCCACGGCCTTCAGCGTCAGATGCTTCTGATGCCGCAGCTCATTGTTGATATCAAAATATTTTTTCAGATGATCCACCTTGAGGAGCACATCCTGCCCTTCCGGCGCTTTTGCCGTTTTCTT
>CANQEC010000043.1 GCA_947594335.1 uncultured Lachnospiraceae bacterium | reverse complement strand
ACCGCAATTATGAAAACTATTTTGTGAACGGCCGCTATGTGAAAAGCAGTCTCATCGCAAAGGCGATCGAGGAGGCTTACCGACCGTATATGATGGCTCACCGCTATCCGTTTACCGCACTCATGCTCGTGATGGACGGAAAATATCTTGATATTAATGTACATCCGACAAAGATGGAGGTGCGTTTTTCCGATCAGGTGGGAGTCTATGAACAGATCATTCGTGCCGTCAGAAAGATACTTGAGGGAAGAGAGATGATTCCGGAGGTTTCTCCTGGCCGCGTGCTGGGAGGACGGGTACAGGACGTCCGGGAAAAGACGGAGGAGAAAGAGAACGCGGCAAAGCAGGAACTTTCCGAAGAACCGGCGGAGGAAGCGGCAAAGCAGGAACTTTCCGAAGAACCGGCTGGGGAAGCGGCAAAGCAGGAATTTTCCGAAGAACCGGCGGAGGAAGCGGCAAAGCGGGAACTTTCTAAAGAACCGGCGGAGGAAGCGGCAGAGCGGGAATTTTCCGGAGAACCGGCGGGGGAAGCGGCAAAGCGGGAACTTTCTAAAGAACCGGCGGGAGAAACGGCAAAGCGGGAACTTTCCGAAGAACCGGCGGGAGAAACGGCAAAGCGGGAACTTTCCAAAGATCCGGAGAAAAAACCGGAGGAACAGAAGCTTTCGATGCAGGAAAGCAGGGAGGAACCGTGCGAAAAGGAAAAGAAAGGCTCCGCCCGGAAGAAAATCAGCTATCCGGAACCGTTTGAAGAGGTCAGGCGCAGCATGATTGAGGAGAACTTCGGGCAGGTGTTTGATACTTACTGGCTCGTGGAATTTCGTGACAAGCTTTACATCATTGATCAGCACGCGGCGCATGAGAAGGTGCTGTATGAGCGGTTTGTGAAGCAGCTTGCCGAAAAGCAGCAGACCTCGCAGATGATCAGTCCTCCGCTGATTCTCAGCCTTTCCATGCAGGAGGAGGAGATTCTGAAAAAGTATATGGACAATTTTACGGAGGTCGGGTTTGAGATCGAACCGTTTGGCGGCAGAGAATATGCCATAGGGGCCGTTCCGGGGAATCTCTACGGCCTGGCGGACAGGGATCTGTTTCTTGAAATACTGGACGGACTCAGCGATATCTCAGAGAGGACAGCGGTACAGATTATCAACGACAAGATCACGCTGATGTCGTGCAAAGCCGCAGTTAAAGGGAACAGCCGCCTGTCGATGCAGGAGGCGGACAACCTGATCGGGGAGCTTCTCAAACTGGAAAATCCCTATAACTGTCCGCATGGGAGGCCTACGATCATTTCGATGACAAAGTACGAGCTTGGGAGAAAATTTAAGAGGACCTTATAACCGGACGGCCGGATCAGCGGTACCGCGGTCATGTCTGTGCAATGGGACTATTTTGAATGAAAGGACGGAAAATACTGATGAAGGAATTCAGACAGGAGGATTTGAGAACGCTGGCGCTCGAACTGCCGGATGAAATTTTAAAATACAGGCAGTCCGGAGATCTGCAGAGCGCGCGGGAGGCGATCGGGCGCTGGATGAAGCGGCCTGTTTCGGCTGACCTGAAAAAGAGAATGGAGCTGGAGCTGTTGTTTCTGGAGGATTATCTGGAGCAGTTTCCCTATACGAAGTCACAGGTGATCGGGCTGATGTCAGAACTTCTGCCGGACTTTTGTGCGGAAGATCTGGACCGCATCGACCGGGACGGACGCGCGGAATGGATAATCATTGACGGGGAAAAACATTATATTCACAATATAGTCCGGAATATTGCCGGCAACGATAAGGAGATTATTGCCAGGATCCGGGAAAACGGCACAGACGAAGGCAGGAGGCGGATCCCGCAGGAAGAGCCTGCAAAGCTGCTTGCCCGGGCCAATAAGGATATTATTGAAAATGGGGGCGCGAAATGGAGATTTCACATGAGAACCTCGGTCAGGCTGGAGGATGAACTGTTTCGGCCCGGAATGAGGCTGAAGGCGCATCTGCCGATCCCGGCGGAGCATCATCAGACTTCGGATGTGAAAATCCTGTCCCACGCAGATGGCTGTGTCACGATTGATCCGCCGGATTCTTTGTACCGTTCGATCTGTTTTGAGGATACGCTGACGGAGAACAGGGAATTTTTTGTGGAATATGAATACACGGTTACGCAGATGTATCATGATTATTCTCCTGAGGATGCTGCCAGGACTCTGGAAGCGCGCAGCGGGGAGGAGTCCGCAGAGACCGATCCTGCGATACCAGAGCGGATTGTTCCCGGAACTGCGCAGTGGGAAATGTATACAAAAGAACAGTATCCGCATATCCGGTTTTCCCCTTGCCTGAAAGCCCTTGCCAGGGAGATTGCCGGCGGGGAAAAGCGGCCGCTGGAGATCGCGCGGAAAATTTATGATTACATAACAAAGAACGTCGAATATTCCCTTGTGAGAGAATATTTTCTGATCCCGGATATTCCGCAGTACTGCGCGCGGAATCTCAGGGGGGACTGCGGCGTGCAGGCGCTGCTGTTTATTACGCTCTGCCGTATCTGCGGGATCCCGGCAAAGTGGCAGTCGGGACTGAACGCAAGGCCCAGGCCCGGTACTGTCGGCCCGCATGACTGGGCAATGTTTTACGCGGAACCGTACGGCTGGCTGTTTGCGGATCCGTCGTTCGGCGGTTCCGCTTTTGAAGACGGGGATGAGGCGCGCAGGAATTATTATTTTGGCAATCTTGATCCGTTCCGCATGGTTGCGAACAATGCGTTTCAGCAGACCTTTGCGAATGCGAAAAAATACCGGCCGATCGATCCGTACGACAGTCAGACCGGGGAGCTTGAGTCAAAGGAGCGCGGCTATAAAAACGCAGAGCTGATTACGGAGCAGGTAATGATCTCGGGAGAGAAAATCTCCTGAAGGAGGGTACTTTTATGGATGAGGATCGGGGACCTCTGATTGTTCTGACAGGACCTACCGCGGTGGGAAAGACAGAGCTTTCGATCCGGCTTGCAAAGAGAATCGGCGGGGAGATTATTTCCGCCGATTCCATGCAGGTCTACCGGGGTATGGACATCGGCTCCGCGAAGGTGACGCTTTCGGAGATGCGGGGAGTTCCCCACCACCTGATCGATATCCTGGAGCCGGACGAAGAATTTCATGTGGTGCGTTTTCAGGAGTACGCGAAGAACTGTATCAGGGAAATCCACGCGCGGGGAAACATACCGATTCTGACCGGCGGAACCGGATTTTATATTCAGGCGGTTCTGTACGATATTGATTTTACAGAAACGCGGGCGGATCAGGATTACCGAAAGGAGCTGGAGAGGCTCGCGGCCAGCCGGGGACCGGAGTATCTTCACCAGATGCTGCAGAAGGCCGATCCGGAATCGGCGGATGCGATCCATGCAAATAATGTGAAGCGTGTGATCCGCGCTCTTGAATTTTACCGGGAGACGGGCGAGAAGATTTCCGCGCACAACGAAGCGGAAAGGCAGAAAAAATCCCCGTATCGTTTTGCCTATTTTGTGCTGAACGATGAGAGGAGCCGGCTGTACGCGAACATCGACCGCAGGGTCGATCAGATGATGGAGCGCGGGCTTTTGCAGGAGGTCGTCCGTCTGAAAGAAAAAGGATACCACAGGGATATGGTGTCAATGCAGGGACTTGGCTATAAGGAGATCCTGGGGTATCTTGACGGCGAGACTACGCTTGATGAGGCCATCCGCATTCTCAAGCGGGATACCCGCCATTTTGCAAAGAGGCAGCTCACCTGGTTCCGCAGGGAAAAGGATGTGATCTGGGTGGATAAGGACCGTTTCGCGTATGATGACGGAAAAATCCTGGAGTATCTGCTGGAGGTGCTGCAGGAAAAGAAAATTACAGACAGGAGAATATAGTAAAATATGGAGCAGATATACAGTGAGATGGGAATTGCCCCTGCGGTGAAGGCCTTTGGGGACCGCATTCTGAAAGGCTTAAAAGAGCGGTTTGACGCGATTGATGAGATGGCGGAATACAATCAGCTCAAGGTGATCCGCGCGATGCAGACCTGCCGTGTCAGCGCCGAATGTTTTCAGACGTCGAGCGGATACGGATATAATGATGCAGGGCGCGATACGCTTGAGGAGGTTTACGCGGCGGCATTCCACGCGCAGTCAGCGCTTGTGCGTCCGCAGATTGCCTGCGGAACCCATGCGATCGCGCTGGCCCTGGCGGGAAATCTCCGTCCGGGGGATGAGCTTCTTTCAGTCTCCGGCAAGCCGTACGATACGCTTGAGGAGGTCATAGGCATCAGGCCGTCCGCCGGATCTCTGGCCGAGTACGGCGTGACATACGCCCAGGTTGATCTGAAGGAGGACGGCAGCTTTGACCTGGAGGGAATCGCAAAAGCGATCGGTCCCCGGACAAAGATGATTGAGATCCAGCGGTCCAAAGGGTATCAGACGAGGCCGACGCTGTCCGTGGCGCAGATAGGGGAAGCGATTGCCCATGTTAAAAAAATCAATCCGGAAATTATCTGCATGGTGGATAACTGCTACGGGGAGTTTGTCGAGGAAAAAGAGCCGACCGATGTGGGGGCGGATCTGATGGCGGGCTCTCTGATCAAGAATCCGGGAGGAGGACTGGCTCCGTCCGGCGGCTATATTGTCGGAAAGAAAGAATATGTCGACCGCGCCGCCTGCCGGCTGACGACGCCGGGGCTGGGAAGGGAAGTCGGGGCATCCCTTGGCGTGCTGCAGTCCTTTTACCAGGGATTTTTCCTCGCTCCGGTCGTGACTGCCGCGGCTTTAAAAGGCGCCGTCTTCGCTGCCAACGTGTATGAGGCGCTTGGCTTTCCCGTTGTGCCGGACGGAAAGGAAAGCAGGCATGATATCATACAGGCCGTGGAGCTTGGCACGGCGGACGGCGTCATCGCGTTCTGTCAGGGAATTCAGGCGGCGGCTCCGGTTGACAGCTATGTGACGCCGGAACCCTGGGCAATGCCGGGATATGACAGTGATGTGATCATGGCGGCGGGAGCTTTTGTGCAGGGATCTTCGATCGAGCTGAGTGCTGACGGACCGATCAGGCCTCCGTACGCGGTTTACTTTCAGGGAGGACTTACATGGCCGCACGCAAAATTAGGAATTCTGATGTCACTTCAGAAGCTGTATGAGAAAGGAATTATCCGGCTGTGATGCGCACAGGCGCGGGTCATGCTGCTCTGCGGGAATGTGTTTCGCAAATATTGCGCAAAAGGCGGCGTGACGGCGCCTCAAACGGGAGGAGGATCAGATGAGACGGGTGATTGTAGTGGGAGCCGGTGCCTCAGGCATGATGGCCGCGGTTACCGCGGCGAGAAACGGCGCGGCCGTAACCGTTGTGGACGCGATGGACCGCGTCGGGAAAAAACTCCTCCTGACGGGAAACGGAAGATGTAATCTGACGCACATGGATGAGCATCCCGAGGATTCCTGCTTCGGCGCCGGACGCGGCTGGATACAGACGGTCATGCGTCAGCTGATGCCGGAGGATGTGCGGCGCTTTTTTCTGGAACTGGGACTTTTGACGTTTGAAAAAAACGGGTATGTCTATCCGGTTTCCGGGCAGGCATCTTCCGTGACGGCAGTATTGACAGCTGAGATGAAGCGGCTTAAAATAAAAGTAAAGCTTTCTGAAAAAATACTGTCTCTGGAGAAGAAAAAAGACATCTGGGAAGTGCGCACAGCTTCCTGGTGCTATGAAGGGGACGCGGTGATTCTGGCCTGCGGATCAAAGGCGGTTCCGAAGACCGGATCAGACGGGAGCGGGTATGCGCTTGCAAAAATGACGGGACATCGGATCAGACCGGTGCGTCCCGCGCTCGCGCCCATTCTGTGTGAGGGAGATTTTTTCCAGGCTGTGTCCGGGGTCCGCTGCAGGGCCGCGGTTTCCCTGTATCTGCGCGCAAAAGGCGGGCAAAAGCCGGATGTGCCGGAATCGGAAAAGGGACAGCTGCTGCACAGGGAAAGCGGAGAACTGTTGTGGGCAAATTACGGGATATCCGGGATTCTTGTTTTTCAGCTTGCGCGTTTTATATCCGCGTATCAGGATCCGGGAAGAGAATTGTTCCTCGAGGCGGATCTGCTGCCGGATCTGACAGAGGGGGAGCTTGAAAAGCTGCTCATCTCGCGGGCAGAAGCTCTTGGGCAGGAGAGGGTTCCGGTACTGCTTTTGGGACTTTTGAATGAAAAGCTGATTCCGGTTATTCTGAAAAGGGCGGGGATGACCAGAAAGGATTCTTCCGCAAAGCTTATGGAGGATGAAAAGCTGGCGGGAAGGCTGGCCGATGCAATCAAGCATTTTCCCCTGGTTCCGAGAGGGACAAAATCCTTTGACGCCTGCCAGGTGTGCGCGGGTGGAGTCGATACAAAGCAGGTCAGCTGCCGGACACTTGAATCAAAGCTGCAAAAGGGCCTTTACTTTTCGGGAGAGATTCTTGATGTGGACGGGCTCTGCGGAGGCTATAATCTGCAGTGGGCCTGGGCAAGCGGCTATACGGCGGGGCGTTCTGCCGCCTGCGGCAGTCTGGACGCGGTCAGATAACAGGGCTGGCTGCGGGTTTTCATTCCTGATGCTGCCTTATCTGCAGAAAATGACTGCCCTTATGGAAATGCCTGACCAGATTTACGGAAAGAGAAAGGAGGAAGGCAGCTATGAAAAAAGAGGATTTAAAGAGGATATTTTATCAGTCCCTGACGGGATTTGCTTCGCTGGCGCTGGCGATACTGCTTTTTTTCTGCATGCGGTATTTCACCCATATACGCGGGGCGCTCCTGTGGCTGATGGGAGTTCTCACACCGTTCATTTACGGAGGGGTGCTTGCTTATCTTCTGAAAACACCCTGCAATTTTCTTGAGGAACGAATTGAAAGAAAACTGCCGGAGAAAGCAAAAAAATATGCGCATGCGTCAACGGTGCTTCTTGTGATGATCCTGACGATCTTCATCATTTATTTCCTGCTCAGCATTGTTCTGCCGGAGATGGTGAACAGCATTGTTACTCTGGTAAAGGTTGTGCCGCGGGAGCTGGACAGACTTTCCAGATGGCTGATCAAAGAGCTTGAGGGCAATGAAGTAGCGCAGAATTATGTAAGTACGGGAATGGCAAATATCGAGAAAAAGCTTCAGGACTGGGCGGGCAACGATCTTCTTCCCACACTGCAGGGAGTGATGGGCGGATTTGCGAACACAGTCGGTTCCGTACTTGCGATCGTCAAGGATGTGGTCATCGGAATTATCATCTGTATTTACCTGCTCCTCGGGCGAAAAACCTTTGCGCGGCAGGGGAAAGCTCTGATCTATGCTGTGTTCAGGGCAGACTGGGCAGATAAGATTCTGGAAGAAGTTGCGTTTATTGACAAAACGTTTGTCGGATTTTTCGGGGGAAAGATTCTCGACAGCGCCATTGTCGGCCTGATCTGTTATGTGTTCTGTCTGATCATGACGTTTACGATGGATTTCAAAAATGCCGTACTCATCAGCGTCATCATCGGCGTGACCAATATCATTCCGTATTTCGGTCCGTTTATCGGTGCGATTCCGTCCGCGCTGCTGATTTTGATCAACAGCCCGGTGAACTGTGTGATATTTATTATCTTTGTTGTGATTCTGCAGCAGTTCGACGGAAATATTCTTGGTCCCAGGCTTCTTGCGAACAGCGTGGGCCTTACCGGATTCTGGGTACTGTTTTCGATCACGCTTTTCCAGGGCCTGCTCGGCTTTGTCGGGATCCTGATCGGCGTGCCGGTGTTTGCGGTCATTTATGATCTTGCGCGGAGGATGATCCGCAAAGGACTGCGCGATCACGGGAGAGAAGATCTGATCGAGCAGACGGACGACGATAAAAAGCCGGATGAGGACAGGGCGGAAAAAGTGCCGCGGAACGCGTGAAAATGACAGAAACTGTCCGCAGACGAAGTACGATCGTCCTGCTTTGTCCTGGCGCAGATGGAAAGACGGGGAGGAAAGCAGATGATACGCATCAGCGAACTGAAACTGAGACCGGATCATACGGAGCATGATCTGGAGCATGAGATCCGGAAGATTCTGCGGCTGCGGACGGAAACATTTACGTTTGAAATCATGCGCCGGTCCATTGATGCGAGAAAAAAGCCTGAGCTGTTTTATGTTTATACCGTGGATGTGTCTGTCGGGAACGAATCGTCCGTCATGCGCCGGATCAGGGATAAAAGGGTAACGGCCGCGGACAGAAAAGAGTACCGGTTTCCGTATGAAAGAGAGAATTTTTCCGGGCTGGGCTTTATCCCGGGATCAGAGACGGCCTCAGGGCAGGACGCAAAGTCATCCAGGCCGGTTATTGCCGGAAGCGGCCCGGCCGGGCTTTTCTGTGCCCTGATGCTTGCGAGAGCCGGACTGCGGCCGGTCGTTCTTGAACGCGGAGAGTGCGTAGAGGAGCGGATGCGCACGGTAGAACGGTTCTGGAAGACCGGGGAGCTGGATCCGGAGTCCAACGTACAGTTCGGAGAGGGAGGAGCCGGTACGTTTTCGGACGGAAAGCTGAACACGCTGATTAAGGATCCGGACGGAAAGATCCGCTTTGTGCTTAAAACCTTTGTGGAGGCCGGAGCGCCCCCGGATATTCTCTATCTTCAGAAGCCGCATATCGGCACGGATGTCCTGGTGGATGTGGTAAGGCATATCCGCAGGGAGATCCTGTCGCTTGGCGGGGAGTTCCGTTTTGGACATTGTCTGAAGAAAATCGAGCGGGCGGGGGATCATCTGCGGCTGCATGTCAGAAGCCGGGAAAAGGCGGGGTATAAAAGCTACGCAATGGAAGTTCGCAGCATTGTTCTGGCGATCGGACACAGTTCCCGCGATACCTTCCGTATGCTGGAGAAATTTGGTCTTCCCATGCAGGAAAAAGCGTTTGCGGTAGGACTTCGGGTAGAACATCCGCAGGCCATGATCAATCGGGCAATGTATGGGGAGAACTGCCCGTATGAGCTTGAGGCCGCTTCCTACAAGGCTGTACACAAATGCAAAAACGGAAGAGGGGTCTATTCGTTCTGCATGTGTCCGGGGGGCTATGTTGTAAATGCCTCCTCGGAACCAGGGCGGCTTGCGGTAAACGGGATGAGCTACAGGAAAAGAGACGGGGAAAATGCAAACAGTGCGGTTGTGGTGACGATTTCTCCGGAAGATTACGGGGCCGCGCAGGCGCTCGACGGAGTAAGGTTTCAGGAGCAGCTTGAGGAGGCGGCCTGGCATCGCGGAAACGGGAAGATTCCGGTTCAGAGGTACGGAGACTATAAGGAAAACAAAAAAACAGAAGAATTTGGTTCCGTGCGGCCTCAGATGAAGGGTTCTTTTGAGAAGGCTAATCTCCGCGGAATTCTGCCGCAGGAACTGGAGCAGTCTCTGATTGAGGGGATTGAGGCCTTCGGGCAGAAGATCAGGGGATTCTCGGATGAGGATATGCTGCTTTCCGGGGTCGAGAGCCGTACCTCCTCCCCGGTCAGAATACTGCGCGGCGATGACTGTCAGAGTCTGGTCCCCGGGATCTTTCCGTGCGGGGAAGGAGCCGGATATGCCGGCGGAATCACCTCGGCGGCAGTGGACGGGATCCGGACAGCGGAAGCCCTCTGCCGTTATCTGCTATGCGCAGACCCAGGCATGGAAACCAGCTGCTGACGCAGCACCTGGGCCGCGCAGACGGGCAGGAGGAAAAGGCACCTCCTGCTCGATTTAAAAAGACATCGGAATGAGACTGAACAAAGGAAGGAAAAATATGTATGAATTAGTGCAGACGGGGGACAAAAGCTACTACATCAACTGCCCTGCTAAGATCGGCGTATATGACGCGGGAGACGGCAGCGTCTATCTGATTGACAGCGGCAATGACAAGGATGCCGGAAGAAAGGTCCGGCAGATCCTTGATAAGAACAACTGGCATCTGAAGGGGATTCTGAATACGCACTCGAATGCCGATCATATCGGAGGAAACCGCTATCTTCAGAATCAGACCGGCTGCAAAGTATTTGCCGGCGGAATCGAGGCGGCTTTCACAAAATATCCGATTCTTGAGCCGTCGTTTCTCTATGGCGGATATCCGTGCAGGGATCTGCGGCACAAGTTTCTGCTGGCGCAGGACTGTGCGGTCACGGATTTTTCCGATGAGAGTTTTCCGAGAGAAATCGAGATCATCCCGCTTCCGGGACATTTTTTTGATATGACCGGCTTTCGTCTGCCGGACCAGACGGTGTTTCTTGCGGACTGCATCAGCAGCAAAGCGACGCTTGAAAAATATGCGGTTTCATTTATTTATGATGTGGACGCTTATCTGAAAACACTGGATAAGGTGGAGCAGATGGAGGCGGCGTTTTTTGTGCCGGCTCACGCGGAGGCATCCGGAGATGTGAAGGAGCTTGTTCAGTTTAACCGCGCGAAGGTGCATGAGATAGCCGGAAGAATTCTTGAAATATGCGGCGAACCGGCCGGTTTTGAGAGGATTCTGCAGAAACTGTTTGAACAATACCGGCTTGTAATGAATTTTGAGCAGTATGCTCTGGTAGGAAGCACGGTGCGTTCCTATCTGGCATGGCTCCGGGATCAGGGCAGGCTGGCCGTGGAATTTGAGGACAATCTTCTGCTCTGGAAGACGGTATCCTGAAGAAAGGTGCAGGGCGGACGACAAAAGTACAGAAAAATACAGTATGAGGTGATCGGCATGAACAGAGGGCTGGAAAATCTGAGGACTTATATTCGGGAACACGGCAGCGTGGCCGTCGCGTTTTCAGGCGGGGTGGATTCCACGTTTCTTCTTAAGACGGCGCATGATGTGCTGGGGGACGGGGCGTTTGCCGTTACGGTCAGCTCCTGTTTTGTTCCGGAGCGGGAACTAAGTGAGGCGAAGGAATTCTGTGAAAAAGAAGGGATCCGTCAGATAATTGTGAAGGCCGATGTGCTTCGCATAGAAGGAATCGCCCAAAATCCAAAGAACCGCTGTTATCTGTGCAAGCGCGCCCTGTTTCAGCTGATTGGGCAGGCAGCCGCAGAGAACGGCGCGGCGTATGTCGCGGAAGGCTCCAACCTGGATGATCTGGGGGATTACCGTCCGGGACTGCGGGCGATAACCGAACTGGGAATAAAAAGTCCGCTGCGCGAGGCGGGGCTGACCAAGCAAGAGATCCGCGCGTATTCAAAAGAGCTGGGCCTTTCGACATGGGAGAAGCCGTCGTATGCCTGTCTCGCCTCGAGATTTGTTTACGGGGAAGAAATCACGCCGGAAAAGCTTTCCATGGTGGAACAGGCGGAGCAGCTGCTGATCGACCGGGGCTTTCGGCAGATGAGGGTGCGCATTCACGGGACAATGGCGCGGATCGAGATCCCTTTGGAGCAGTTCCGGGATCTGATGGAACCGGCGCTTCGAAAGGAGATCACAGACAGATTTCGTGCACTTGGCTTTACCTATGTGACGCTTGATCTGCAGGGATACCGCACCGGGAGCATGAATGAAACGCCCGGAAAAGATAAGGCGGACAGGGCGCAAAGCGCGGCCCGGGAGACGAAAAAATGACAAAATCAGAGGAACGTGCCAGACAGGCCGAGAGGAGCATTATCAAAAAATTCCGCCGGGAGCTGTGGTGCCGGTTTACAAAGGCGGTCAGAGATTATGAACTGATCAGGGACGGGGATAAGATTGCGGTCTGTATTTCGGGCGGCAAGGATTCCATGCTGATGGCGAAGCTGTTTCAGGAGCTGTACCGACATGGAAGAAGAAATTTTGAACTTGTCTTTCTCGTCATGAATCCGGGATACAATGAGGCAAATTATCAGAGAATTCTCGATAATGCAGAGCTTCTGCAGGTGCCGGTCACGGTATTTCAGTCACAGATTTTTGATATTGTGTCAGACGGGGAAAGCTCTCCGTGTTATCTGTGCGCACGGATGAGAAGAGGTTTTCTTTACAACAAGGCGCGTGAACTTGGATGCAGCAAGATTGCGCTTGGACATCATTATGACGATGTGATCGAGACGATCCTGATGGGAATGCTGTACGGCGGACAGATACAGACGATGATGCCGAAGCTGCACAGCGTGAACTTTGAGGGGATGGAGCTGATTCGGCCGCTGTATCTGATCCGCGAGCAGGATATTATCCGCTGGGCCAGCTACAACGATCTTCATTTCATCCGCTGTGCCTGCCGCTTTACGAAAAAGGTGGAGATGGCAGGCGAGGCCGCAAAAACCGGATCAAAGCGTGAGGATGTCAAGAGGCTGATCCGCCGGCTTGCGGAGGCGGATCCTGTAATCGAGAGCAACATATTCAAAAGTGTTGAAAATGTAAATCTTCACACAATTATTGCTTACAAAAAAGACGGAATAAGGCATCATTTTCTGGATGACTATGACGGCTGACAAAAAAGGAGACGGATTGTGACAAAAAGGAAAAAATACAGGAATCGGGCGGCGGCCATGCTTCTGGTTTTTCTGATGGCGGCCGCGCTTGGAGGCATAAAGGCGGAGGCGGCGAAGCTGCCTGCGCTTCAGGTAAAGGGGACAAAGCTTGTAAACGCAAAGGGAAAGACCGTGCAGCTTAAAGGAGTCAGTACGCACGGACTCTCTTGGTTTCCGCAGTACGTAAACCAGAAGGCATTTACCGGCATGAAAAAAAACTGGAAGATTAATGTGGTGCGTCTTGCCATGTATACGGCGGAATACAACGGTTACTGCACCGGGGATGACCAGAACCGGAAAAATCTGGAAAAGCTGATTGACAACGGCGTCCGCTATGCCACAAAAGCAGGGCTGTATGTGATTATCGACTGGCATATTTTAAGCGACGGAAATCCGAAAACATACCAGAAGCAGGCAGTATCCTTTTTTAAGAAAATGGCAAAAAAATATAAAGGCTATTCGAATGTCCTCTATGAAATCTGCAATGAGCCGAACGGCGGCACGGGATGGAGTACGATCCGCTCCTATGCGAACAAAATTGTGAAAACCATACGAAAATATGACAAGAAGGCGGTCATCCTTATCGGCACGCCCACATGGTCGCAGGATGTGGATACCGCGGCAAAGAATCCTCTCAAGGGATACAGCAATCTGATGTATACACTTCATTTTTACGCGGGAACACACGGGCAGAGCCTCCGCGACAAGGCTTCGGCAGCTCTGAAAGCCGGTCTGCCTCTTTTCGTATCGGAATTTGGCATTTCGGATGCCTCCGGAAACGGGAAGCTGGATAAAACGGAGGGGAAGAAATGGCTGGATTTCCTGGATAAAAACAAAATCAGCTATGTCGCCTGGAATCTTTCAAACAAAGGGGAGAGTTCCGCTCTGCTCAAAGCTTCCGGACAGAAAACCAGCGGCTGGAAGAAAAGCGATCTGAGCAGCTGGGGGAAATGGTATACAGCCCGATTGTCATAAGGCCAAAGGGCGGCTGTTTTTCCATGAAAAATGGCCTCTTTCCGGTGCTTTTTGGGGCCTTGGTGCCATGCTTTTCCATGTGAACATGGAACGCGTGACTTTTCGGCCCTGGCATCATAAAAATGCAGAATTAAGAAAACATTTCGTGACAAAATCCGGGAATGCGATTATACTGGAGAAAACAAAGTAGAAACGGAGACGATGTTTATGGTAAATCA
>CANQEC010000042.1 GCA_947594335.1 uncultured Lachnospiraceae bacterium | reverse complement strand
TGGATTTTGAAAGCTGCTTGCAGATCGCAATGGACGCATCGCTTCCGGAGAAAATAATCACTTTGTCCTCCAGCTTGTATTTGTGGATCAGATCGATGACGATCTTCTCGATATTTCCATGACAGGAAGCGCCGCACTTCAAATCAATATTTGTAATGATATTCACATTTTCCCTGGAAATCCACGCGAAGTATTCTTCGAGAGTGGGCATCTTTAACGGACCATATATCCCGTCAAATTTGCTTGGATAGCTGCAGTCCAGTTCTTTTAGTTCATCACAGATAAAATTGCGGATAAATCCTGTTCCGTCGCTGGTTCTGTCCACACAGTCATCATGTATGATGACAGGAACCATATCTTTTGTGAGATGTACATCAATCTCAATCCCGTCGCATCCGGCTTCCACTGCTTTCGCAAATGCGAGCATGGTATTCTCCGGATATTTGCTGCTGAATCCACGATGTGCAAATACCTTCATGTGCTCCGCCTCCTTCTTTTATATTTGGCCGTCAGATCCAGAATTAATCTGAGGGCAGAATATCTGCAGGTCAGGCTATGAATGTTTTGCTGGAATCTGTGCGGTCAGTGCAGGGTAAAACAATAATGATATTCAAAATATTACTGATGTAAAATTTGCATATATAATATCATAATACTCTATCATATGCAAGAGATTTTTTGATAAAATTAAAAAAAAGTATCAGAAATATTAAGAATGAATATACATTTTTACAAGAATAAAAAGGGAGCGGCTTGCAAACTTTTTATGCCCAATATATAATGATGCTGGGGTCGAAAAGTATTTTGCCCCCATGATGCTTTAGAACGAAGGGATGCTCTGCATCCATAAATATGCCGGGGAGAGGAGGATATTTCTGCAATGAAAAGAAAAGCAGATTATGAAATGATTCCGGTAATCCTGGCACTGGCGTGGCCGACGATGCTGGAGCAGCTGATGCAGACGGCAGTTCAGTATATTGATACGGCGATGGTAGGGACTCTTGGAACGCGGGCGACGGCGGCTGTGGGAGCCACCAGCACGGTAAACTGGCTGATCGGAAGTACGATTTCTGCTATAGGAGTCGGATTTCTGGCCTATATTTCGCAGGCGATCGGGGCAGGGAAAACGGAAGAAGCGAAAAAGGCGTCCGGGCAGGCGGCAGCGGCAGTGCTGGCAGCAGGCCTGTTTTTTACGGTTCTGACGATAGCTCTGAGCAGAAAAGTACCAGTCTGGATGCGGGTGGATAAGGAGATTCAGGCTCCTGCCTCCAGATATTTTCTGATTCTGTATCTGCCGATGCTGTTCCGAACGGCAAATATTATATTCGGGACGGTGCTTCGCGCCGCCGGGGATACAAGAACTCCAATGTATACGGGGCTTGCGGTCAATCTGATTAATATTGTTCTGAACTTTTTCCTGATCTATCCGACGCGGACGATGGCGCTCTTTGGAACTGACATAATGATTCCGGGCGTTGGCTGGGGAATTGAGGGGGCGGCTGCCGCGAGCGCCGTATCCTATACGTTCGGCGGAATCGCCATCACCTTTGTACTCTGGCGTCATAAGGATGTCTCCCCCCGCGGACAGAAGATGAGACCAGATCCGGATATCCTGCGGCCATGTCTGAAAGTCGCGTTTCCCAACATGCTGCAGAGGTTTGCGACCTCTCTCGGCTACGTGGTCTTTGCGTCTATGATCAACTCGGTCGGGGAAATCGCGACGGCTGCCCACACGATTGCCAATACGGTGGAATCCGCCTTTTATATTCCCGGCTGGGGGATGCAGACAGCTGCTGCCGCCCTGGCCGGCAATGCCTGGGGGGCCAGAGATGAGGAGAAGCTTCGCGGACTTGCCCGGTCCATCCTTCCGCTTGAAGTTGGTCTGATGATTGTTTCGGGGGGACTTCTTTTCCTTTTTGCGCCTGCGCTGATGCGCCTGTTCTCGGGGGATCCCAAAGTGATCATGCTCGGGTCGGCCGTACTTCGTATGGTGGCGGTATCGGAGCCGTTTTATGGAGTTCCGATCGTGATTGAGGGAATTATGCAGGGGATCGGGAATACCACGGCGCCGTTTGTCTATAATGTGCTTGGAATGTGGGGAGTGCGGATCGTCGGAACCTTCATCTGCACGCAGCTGCTTGGATATGGCCTGATCTCCGCCTGGGCCTGCATGATCGGACATAATCTTCTTCTTTTTGTGCTGTTTACGCGGCAGTATCTCTCCGGGAAATGGAAGACAGGAAAAAAGATGATGCGGCCGGCGTAGGCCGCGCGGGAAACTGCAGACAGTTTTATGAAGAGAAACCGGAATTCAGAACCGGTCCGCATGGATGCTCCGGCGTTTTAAACGGATTCCTGGCAGGTGCGCCGGGGATCAGAACCGGTCCGCATGGATGCTCCGGCATTTTGAACCGGTTCTGAACAGGTTGGTTTTAACGATCAGATTGTTTTCTGCGCCTTCCGTTCTTCCCGCTGTCTTTTTGCTTCTTCTTCCCTCTGTCTGCACATATCTGCCCAGTGAGGGATTTTCTCCAGCATTTCTGAAAAATCTTTCATGGCGGCGGGAACGTCGATCTTCTGCGGGCATGTCTTTGCGCACTTTCCGCAGGCAACGCAGGCGGACGGACGGCTCTCCTCGGCGAGCCCGTCGATGACCATTCCGACGTTGAAGTTCGGTGAAAACCGCAGGTCATTGTACAGAGCGAGCAGCCTCGGGATGTCCAGGTGTTTCGGACAGCCGTCGCAGCAGTAGCGGCAGGCGGTGCAGGGCACGGAATTTTTCAGCGATTCCGCGATTTCGAGCAGGGCGTCCGTCTCTTCTGCCGACAGGGGACAGGCGGACTCAAAGGTATGTACGTTGTCAATCATCTGCTCCATGTTGGACATGCCGCTCAGGATCACCTTCACATTGGAAAGTCCCTGCAGAAAACGGAATGCCCATGCGGCTGTGGATTCCTGCGGACGCATTGCGTGAAGCTTCTCCTCAGCCTCCTCGTTCAGACAGGCCAGTTTTCCGCCGCGGACAGGTTCCATGACCCATACCGGGATGCCGCGCTCGGTGAGAAATTCGTACTTGGTCTTGGCGTCCTGAAGCGTCCAGTCCATATAATTCATCTGAATCTGGCAGAATTCCAGGACATCGCCGTATCGGTCAAGGAATTCCCGGAGTACGTCCATCTGCGCGTGGCAGGAAAATCCGAGATGGCGGATCCGGCCGTTTTTCTTCTGCTCGACAAAGTAGTCGATGATTCCCCACTTCGGGTCGGTGTAGACGGGCACGGAGTTTTCATAGACATTGTGGAGCAGGTAAAAATCAAAGTAATCGACGCCGCATTTTTCCAGCTGTTCCTCGAAGATTTCCGCCGGGTTATAGGACGCGCTGATCTGATGGCCCGGATATTTGGTGGCGAGATAAAAACTCTCGCGGGGGAGCTGTTTTAAGGCTTTCCCGATCACGATTTCCGATCTGCCCTGATGATACGGGTAGGCGGTATCATAGTAGTTTACCCCATGCGCCGCGGCATAGCGCACCATCTCAAAAACCTGCTCTTCATCGATCGATCCGTCGGGAAGAAGCGGGAGACGCATGGCGCCAAAGCCCAGGCGGGAAAGTTTCAGATTCTGAAAATCATTGTAGATCATATCACTACCTCCTGTTCGTATTTCCTTCTGCCAGAACCTGCACTGCAGAGTCTGGATACGGGTATCGTTTTTTATTGTAAACCAGCATCCGTGCGGGTGTCAAATGTGTTTTGAGGCAAAGGTTCGTTCTTCTTTTTCAGGCAGATTTGTGGTATACTCAAAGTGGTGTAATCTGTATCAGAAGGAGGTATGACGCTCCGTTTGATATATATTTTGCGGAGACGGGGATTTGTCCGGGATTCGGCGATGAAAAAACCGGATCCCGCGCCGAAATCTGCGAACAGGCTTTAAGCTGAAAGGAGGAAATTGTCATGGATGAAAAATTCAACGGAATGGGGACGATGGAGCAGGAGGACAGCGGTCTTCATCTGCTGAAAAAGGGGCAGAAAGGACTGCGGTACGCGCTGTTCAGCCGGGTCGGGATCATGCTGCTTCTGCTGCTTCTGCAGGTGATGGTTCTGCTGGGTATATTTAAGTGGTTCGATAATTTTCTGCCTCATTTATTGGGAGGTGCCGTGCTTTTTAACGTCTGCATGGTGCTGTACCTGATCAACAGCACGATCGATCCTACCGCGAAGATCACCTGGCTGATCGTGATCATGCTGTTCCCGGTATTTGGGGCGCTTCTGTTCTGGTATACGCAAAGCGAGGTCGGACACCGCGCCGTGAAAAAGCGTCTGGAGGATATTCTGGCTGTCACGAACGGGAAGCTGAAGCAGGATGAGGAGACACTTTCGGCTTTGGAAAAGGAGAATCCGGCGGAGGCGGCTCTGGCGGGATATTTCCAAAAAAGCGGCTGTTTTCCGGTATATGCGGATACGCAGGTGACGTATTTTCCGCTTGGCGAGGACAAGTTTTCGGAGATGCTTGCGCAGCTTCGGCAGGCGAAACATTATATTTTCATGGAATATTTCATTGTGGACGAGGGACTGATGTGGGGCAGGATTCTGGAAATCCTTGCGCAGAAAGTCAAAGAGGGCGTGGATGTCAAGGTCATGTACGACGGGACATGCGAATTTTCCACGCTGCCTTACAACTATCCGGAGAAGCTGCAGAAGCTGGGAATCCAGTGCAAGATGTTTTCCCCGATGTCGCCTTTTTTGTCCACGCATTATAATTACCGGGACCACCGCAAGATCCTGGTGATCGACGGGCATACCGCGTTTACCGGAGGCGTGAATCTGGCGGACGAGTACATCAACCGGATTGAAAAGTTCGGCCACTGGAAGGATACGGCGGTCATGCTGAAAGGGGAGGCGGCGAAGAGTTTTGCGGTGATGTTCCTGCAGATGTGGGGCGTCACGGAGAATCTGCCGGAGTTTGAGCGTTATCTGAATACGAAGAATCCGGGGGAACCGGAGTTCCTGAAAGATCCGGCTGCAGCTTTGAACAGTGATCCGGCAGCGGAAAAAGAGCAGGATGGCAAGCCTGTCGTTTCGGAAGGTGAGATGGCTGCCGGGAATGAACCGATCAGCAAGCCTGCCGGTTCGGAAGAGAATCTGACCGCGGAAAAGAAGCAGAACGGATATGTGATTCCGTTTGGGGACAGCCCTCTGGATGTAAATAAAGTGGGCGAGCGCGTTTACATGGATATCCTGAACCGCGCGGTCCGCTATGTACACATCATGTCGCCTTATCTGATCCTGGACGGGGAGATGGAGACTGCCCTGAAGTTCGCCGCGGAGAAGGGAGTGGACGTCCGGCTGATCCTGCCGGGAATTCCGGATAAAGAGGCGCCGTACGCGCTTGCGAAGACGCATTACAAATCTCTGCTGGCATCCGGCGTGAAGATTTACGAATATACGCCCGGCTTTGTGCATGCGAAGGTGTTCGTCAGCGACGACTGCCGCGCCGTGGTGGGCACGATCAATCTGGATTACCGCAGTCTGTACCATCATTTTGAGTGCGCCGCATACATGTACCGGACGGACTGTATCGCGGATATCGAGACGGATTTCCAGAAGACGATGGAGAAGTGCCAGCTTGTCACGGACGAGACGATCCGGAAGGAGAAGAAGTTCCGGAAGGTTGTCGGCGCGGTGATGAAGGCGTTCTCTCCGCTGCTGTGAGATGACAATCTGTCCGAAAGGAGCAGCAGGAGAGAGAATGGTCTGTCGCTGTGAGAGAGCGGACAGGCTGTCTGGTGAGAGCAGGAGAAAGAGGGATGAGGACAGCCTGACAGGGTTCCCGCAGGATTTCGAAAAAAGTTGCCGGTTGTCAGCCGGCAATTTTTTTCATACAGATCCAGTAATTTTTTTCCCGGATATTCTCCGCTTCTCGAATCTTTCTTTCAATCTGCGCATGATTGGCCTGCCAGTCTGAGCGGACGATCCCAAGACGCAGACAGCGCTGTATTTCAGACAGCGTCTTGTCGTCCGCCCCTTTGCGCTTCATAGTTTCCAGAAGAGAAGATGCCGCGGCGTCATAGCGGGGGTTTTCAAAGCTGCGGGTTTCAGAGGAATAATTCAGTTCCAGATAGCGGAAGCCGCCTGCATCAGGCAGAAAATACCGGTCCTCCACAGACTGTTCAATGTGAAGATAGTAGAGCGATGCCCGTTCTTTTCCGTCCTTTTTGCGGATAATGCGGCCAAGGCGCTGAATGCGCTGCCGCTGCATGGAAGTTCCGGAGAGGATAATTCCGATGGAGGCATCCGGGATATCCACGCCTTCATCCAGGGATCTGCAGGAGATCAGGATGCGGAATTCTCCGGTTCGGAAGCGGTTCAGCGCATTCCGGTTCGCGGTTTGTCCCATGCGGGAATGACAGCGTCCCACTTTTCCAGGATAGCGGCGGTGCAGGTGAGCGTACAGTTCTTCCGCCTGACGGATACGCTCTCCGAAGATCAGAATTTTTTCTGTCCCGGGGAGCCGCAGGATCAGGTCGTATGCGCAGGAAATCCGGGAGGCTGCCAGACATACCAGACTTTTTCTCCGGTAGGTAAGATTCATATACGAGGAGGCCTCCTGCGCAATTTGCGGATTTTTATCCCCGGCAAGTATGCGCAGCAGTTCAAACTGTTCTTTTGGACTGCCGCGTTTCAGACCGGGATGAACGGAAGTCAGACGGTTGTACAGTATGCTCATTTTGTCGGTGATCTCCAGGTATTCGGCCTGTTCTTCCGGCTGAAAGGACAGACCGATGTGAAAGATGTCGCAGGGACATACATTCTGCAGTGCGGATGCCTGTGAGATTCCATAACTGTAGATTTTCCGGCCCAGCACAGAGGTAAGATAGTCCTGCGAGTGTCCGGACGGCAAGGTCGCGGTCAGGCCGAGAGAGAAAAAATGATCCCTGTATTCTTTTATGTGCGGAAGAAATTCGAAAATCAGGCGATTCTGCTCGCTTTCGCAGCGGTGGCATTCATCTGCGATCAGAAGGACGGGCGCGCCGCTTCTGAGATCGTGCAGAATCTGCCTTGCCAGTTCATACCGGGCGGAATTGATCACATAAATCATATATTTATAGTTTCCCTCTGTACGAAAGCCGCCGCCGCGCATACCTGCCCGGAATTTTGCTCCGGAGGCCGTTTCATCCCGTCCGGAGGCGGAGGGTTCTGTCCGAAATTCTGTTCCAGGTAATGAGTCCTGAGCGGCGGCAAAAAATTCCTGCAGATTCCGGTTCCACTGGCGCATCAGTGCGCTGGTAGGCACAACAATTTTCACGAGAAGCTTCTGCCCGCATTTCTGATCCAGGCATCTGGCGGCGGTCAGCGCAAACAGGGTTTTTCCGGTTCCCGTGGCGGCCTGGACGATGCCGCGGCAATGATTTGCGAACCAGAGTTCCAGGCATCTTTTCTGCCATGGGTAGAGTTCTTTCTTTTCCATAAGATACCTCTTTTGAGTGAACAGTAAACTGACAGTACTATGGATGAAAGCCCACGGGTCGCTTCGTGCTTGCGCACTCCCGCGCCCCTGCCCCTATTCGCAAATCGCATCGCTCATGTTCATTCGCGCTGCTGTTTTGCTCATACGGGTTAGCGTCTCTCATACATGACCAGTCTGGCAAGCAAGCTTGCCGCCTGTTCCTGTATGGAGACTGGGCTTTCAAAGTAAACAAAAGATTGAAAACAGGAGATAATTCATTTATACTGTAGAAACAAGTATATATGATACAATATCTTGCGGAGGATGGAAAGATGAATTACGAAGATTTTTATGTGGAAATACAGACGAAGGAAAAAGCGATGAAGGATAATCTGGCGGGGATTCAGAAGTTGTTTAAGATGATCAGCCGCGAGACGGAGAATGGTGAGATCAGGGGGCTTGGCAGGGATCTGGATTCCATGGCTGAGGCCGTGGATGTCCTTGCATCGTCCCTGAGAGAGATGAAGAGTACGTTTTCCGGTTTTGACGCAAAGGATTATTTTGAGAGCGGGGATTTTGCGGAACAGATGCTGCAGGAATGCGGGGAAAAGAACATAAATGTCCGCGGAGAATTTCCGGTTTATGAGATGTTTCCATACAGGGTCAGGCTGGATGTGGAGAATCAGGATGTCTACATTGACCGCAAAAAGATTTCGTGTGTGCGTCCGCAAAAGGTGGTCGAGACAATCAAAAACGGGCAGGAAAAGCTCAACAGGGCTTCTTTTAACGCGCTTACTTTTGTCAGCGAGCTGGCGGACGCGTATGATCTGGCCGTCCTTAAACTGAATAAAAGGGCAGATGCGGATATCTATCTGACGAGTCTGTATAAATTCCTCGCGCCGATGAGCCGTTTCCGGAAAGATTACGACCAGCAGAGCTTTGCGTTTGACCTGGCAAGGCTGTATATTTCCGGGATAGAGGAGACGAAAAACGGAAGAAAAATTCAGTTCGGTCCGAGTAGGATCATGAACAAGTCGATCCGAATTCTTGACAGGGAAGGAAAGGAACAGTATCTGGCGACAATTCGTTTTTACAAATGAGGGTAAACGACAATGAGATCGGAACAGTACAAAAGCGCTGAAGCGTACGGGATTCATTTTCTTTCTGATTTCTGGGAAGAAAAATATCTGGAAGAGTACATTAAAGACGGTGGAAGCAAAATAAAATTTGTCTCCGGGCGAAGCGGAAGCGGGAAGACGCATTTTCTGCGTCTGATGACCAGTATTGCGAGGGAGAAAAATTACAGGACGGTTCAGTTTTCCGCGAAAGATATCTGGATGCATGATTTCCGGGAAATTTATATCGAGATTTTCCATCAGTGCGATATCATGGATTGTCTTGCAGCTGTCGGCAGGCATCTGATCCGTGAGATGGGATTTGACGATCAGGAGATACCGGAGGGAATGCAGTTTATCGATTACCTCTCGCAGAATAATATGGGAGATGCGCTGACAAAGCGGGAGATACGGGCACAGCTGAAGGCGATTTTTCTGGATAATCCCATGCTGGACAATAATTTCGCGCTGGCATGCAGCATGCTGACGGGAAGTATTCTGGGTTATCCTGTCCTGGAAGAACAGAATAAGCTGCTGCTTCTGGCCTGGCTTGAGGGGGACCGGACAGTTAAGCTTTCCCAGCTGCGCACGCTGGGATTTTATCCGTGCAGGATCACAAGATATAACGCGCGGCATATGCTCCGCTCTCTCGCGGAGGTCATTTATATAGGGGGATCTTCGGGCCTGTTTGTTACGATTGACGATCTGGAGATCCTGATCAGCCGTTCAAGCCTTGAGACGGTTCATTATACGAAAATGAAACGGGAGGATACCTACGAGAGTATCCGTCAGCTGATTGACGATATTGACAGTATGAAACATATTATGTTTGTTCTGGCGTTTGACCGAGCGCTGACCGACGATGAGAATGCCGGTCTGAAATCTTATCAGGCGCTCTGGATGAGAATACAGAATGAAATCGTGGGGGAGCGGTTCAACTGCTTTGCCGATATGGTGGATATGGACAGGCTGGCGGAACAGGAGTATACGCCGGAGGTGGTAGTCGCGATCTCGGAAAGTCTGGCAGAGCGGCAAAAAACTGTGCAGGCGGCCAGGCCGCTTGGACTGGAGGAAGCGCAGGAGATTGTGCGGCAGGCGCGCACAGGTGCAGTGGGGATTCCGCAGCTGATCCAGACTGCCATGCAGGAGGATGCGCAGGGATTCGGAGCTGAAGATGTCTGCTGACGCAGACCCGAATCCCGCGCGCAAAACTCGCGGGCGGGTTTTGAACTGTAAACAAATGCGGCAGTATCGGAGACGAAATAGAGAAGGGAATAAATGATGTATGATATAGAGGCAAGACATATTGTGGAAGCTCTGCGCTCGGGAATTCCGTCCCGTGCGGTGGGGCAGTATTTTTCTGAGGCAAGGCCCAGGATTATGAAGGAGATTTCCGAGCGTCTGGATGCGGTGTGCGGCCAGGGCCGTCCGTCCGGGATGATCATCAGCGGAAAGTACGGAGAAGGGAAAACGCACCTCCTGAACACGGTATTTCATCTGGCGGATTCCCGCAGCATGGTGGTTTCTCTGATCTCGCTGAGCAAGGAAACGCCCATGGACAAGCTTTATCTGATTTATCAGAAAATAATGCAGAATACGTATCTTCCCGGGCGGCGGCAGCCGGGATTTATGCATGAGCTGCAGAAAATATCGGCCAACAGTCCCGTGGCGAACGAGATGCTGTTTTACGCGCTGAAACAGCTGGAGACAGATAAGCTGTATTATCTGTTCCGCTCCTATCTGAATACGGAGGATTCGGATGAAAAGTTTCTTCTGCAGGCGGATATGGAGGGGGATTTTATCGCGAACGCGCCGCTGAAAAAGATATACCACCGTATTTTTGGACAGCCGGTGAAATATAATGTAAACTTTACGAAGACAAAGCACTGCAGGGATTATTTTTCTTTCATGAGCCATCTGTTCCTTCAGCTGGGCTATGGCGGCTGGGTAATCCTCATCGATGAGACGGAGCTTATGGGGCGGCTGGGGAAAAAAGCGCGGCTGAACGCCTACCGGAATATGGCGAAATTCCTCCTTCCGGAAGCGTGTCCTGAGTATACGTTCAGTCTTTTTGCGCTCAGCGCTTCCTATGCGGAGGATGTAATTGAAGGGAAACATGAATACGAGAATCTTGAGGAAATTTATCCGGAAGAACAGGAACCTGCCAGAACCGTTCTCAACCTGCTCTTAAAAGCGCCTCAGCTGCTTCCGCTGACAAAAGAGGAGATTAACGAGGTACTTCAGAAGATACAGGACTTCCATGGACGGGCGTACGGATGGACGCCGGATTTGTCTGTATCCTCCCTGACGGAGGCAACCCAGTCCGGAGGCTATCTGCTCCGCACAAAAATAAGGGCCGCCATAGAGTTTCTGGATCAGCTGTATCAGTATGGTCAGGCGGGAAGAACGACAGTCAATGAGCTGGGGAAAGAGGTCTTTACGGAGGATGTGCCCTCTCTGGAAGGAATCGTCATATAATGCATTATTTCAGATACAGGATAGGATGCTGACTCGTATGAATAGCAGCGATTGTGAACGAGTGAAAGCAATCCGGTTTGTGAATGCGGGTCCGGCAGTAATCCCTCATACCGGATGCGGCGGCGGCGCCATGGATGAAGACAGGAAGGGGGGAAGATATGGGAAAGTATTTAAACAGCAGGATTCCTTTTGAAACATGGAAACAAATTTCCGGAACACGTTTTTTTGTAGATAAAACCCTGCTTCTGGAAGATGTTTTAAATGCGGCTTGGACAGATGGACAAAGATTTCTGTGTATTACAAGACCGCGGCGTTTCGGAAAAAGTGTGATGGCCAATATGGTTGGAGCCTTCCTGGGAAAAACTTCAGACGGAGGCGGTTTATTTCATAATTTTGCAATTGCGCAAACGGAAAATTATAAAAAGCATCTCAGTTAGCATAATGTCATTTTTATTGATTTCAGCAGAGTACCGAGAAACTGCAGCAGTTATGAGCAATATATCAACCGCATTCAGGACGGCATCAATCAGGATCTGAAGGAAACCTATCCGGAGGTAAAGATTGATGTGTCAGGTGCTGTCTGGGATAATCTTTTGAACGTGTTTGAGAAAACGAAGGAGACTTTTGTCTTTGTAATTGATGAATGGGATGCGGTTTTTCATATGCCATTTATTTCGAAGGACAGGCAGCAGGATTATCTGGCTTTTCTTAAAAGTCTTCTGAAAGATCAGGCCTATGCTGAACTTACGTACATGACAGGTGTACTTCCGATTGCCAAGTATTCAAGCGGGTCAGAATTGAATATGTTTGTGGAATACGATATGACTGTGATGGAACGGTTCAGCAATTATTTTGGTTTTACGGAAGAAGAGGTTGACCGGCTTTTTAACATCTACTGTGAGACAACGAAAAGGCCAAAGATTGCACGGGACGATCTGGTTCTGCTGGTTGCCGGCGAGGGAGTGGAGGTGGAAATTCGAAATTATGCTGCCGCTTCCATGGAACTGAATACAAAAAATGAAATATATTCAGCCATGGTAACCTATGGACTGCTTACCTATGTGGACGGGGAGGTTTCTATTCCCAACAAGGAACTGATGAATAAGTTTCAGGAACTTCTTATGAATAAGGAATCCATGGGGTATGTATACCGTCTGGCCAATGAATCAAAAAGGATGCTGGAAGCGACTCTTTGCGGGGATACGGATACCATGGAAGAAATTCTGGAATTTGCTCACAATACGGAATCCTGAAGTAAAGAGAGGAAGTTTATATCTGCATAAAACAATATGAAAGTTCAGGAGGAGTCTGATTAGATGGCAATTACAAGTATGTTGTTTTTATTCATGTTTTTACCTCTGTCTTTGCTTGTTTATTATATTGCAGAAGACAGGGCAAAGGATTATGTGCTTCTGGGAATCAGCCTGCTGTTTTATGCCATAGGGTCATTGCAGTATTTTGCAATTTTTTTGGCTGCCGTATGCATGAATGTTATGATCGGAAGATCAATCGCGGGAACAGACAGAATATTATTAAAAAAAATATTGCTTGCGGCGGGCGTTTTTCTGAATGCCGGGCTGCTTGGCTATTATAAATATACTGATTTTTTGCTGGATACAGTCAACAGACTGTGGAAGACTTCTTTTGAACTGCAGCATATGCTGCTGCCGCTGGGAATCTCTTTCTTTACTTTTAAAGCAATATCATACCTGGCTGATATCTATCGGGGACAGGCAGTATTGGATGAGAATCCTGTGCATGACCTGTTATATCTGTCATTTTTTGCCCAGATACAATCGGGACCGATTACCAGATACAATGAAATGAACAGGAAGAAGGATTCGGACAGAAAGGCAGGAGCTGGGTTATTCTCGGATGGTGTTTACAGATTTCTGATCGGTTTTAATAAAAAAGTGTTGATTGCCAATGTAATCAGCAATATATCGAATGAGGTTTTTTCACAACCATTCGAGAATTTTTCAGCTTCTTATGCCTGGCTGGGGGCAGTCTGTTATTCTTTGCAGCTGTTTTTTGACTTTGCGGGATATTCTGACATGGCGATCGGGCTGTCGGAAATGTTTGGATATCATTGTATGGAAAATTTTAATTATCCGTATATGACAGAATCGGTATCAAAATTCTGGAGAAGATGGCATATTTCTCTTAGCCAGTGGTTCAGGGATTATGTATACATTCCTCTGGGCGGTTCCAGATCACCCCAAAAAGGCAGAGTATATTTTAACATGTTTGCTGTATGGGTTCTGACTGGTATCTGGCATGGAGCCGCGTGGAATTTTGTAATATGGGGGCTGGGATATTTTGTGCTGACAGGCCTGGAGAGACTGACCGGTTATCCCGAAAAGTTTAAGAATCCTGTATGTAAAATTATTTACAGACTTTTGACGCTTCTGTTTATTAATTTCCAATGGGTATTATTCAGATCCGGGAGTCTGCGCAGCGGGTTCATATATATTAAGAAGATGCTTATCTGTCAGAGCAATCCGCTGGCAGATTCCAGAACTTTATTTTTGATAAAAGACTATTCTTTGTTTTTGATATTGGCGGCAGTCCTCTGTTTTCCGGTTGT
>CANQEC010000041.1 GCA_947594335.1 uncultured Lachnospiraceae bacterium | reverse complement strand
CCAAGCAGTCCGCCGAGCACCAGCGAAAAGATCAGCAGCATGCTGCCCTGTGTCTCAATCGATCCGTTCTCCACACGCAGCATTCCCTGCAGCGTTCCCGCAACCCCGATAAACATCGAAGCCACGCCGCAGGCGCTCATCAGCGACTGTTCCATCTCTTTTTTCAGACCGCGGCGGAGAATCATTCCGATCGCGCTCCCCGCCACGACGCCTGCCGTATTGATTAAAGTTCCAAGTCCAAACATAGACTGTTTTCCTCTTCCCGTTTCTCAGGCAAACCCGAATTCCGCGCCAGGGCCCGCAGACGGGTTCTGAACTGACACGGTATTTTTTCGGATCCTTTCTTATTTTCCATCGCTTTCCTGTACCGTTACCTCGCGCGCCACGCGGCCCTTGATCTCCTCTTTCACAGAAGCGATGAAATCAGACAGATTCGTCTGACCCTCGTCTCCCGCAAAGCGGCTGCGCACGGACACGAGATTACTCTCCTCCTCTTTCGCGCCGACCACGAGCATGTACGGAACCTTCGCCAGACGCGCCTCGCGGATCTTGTAGCCGATCTTCTCCGCGCGGGTGTCAATGCTCGAGCGGATGCCCGCCTCCTTCAGCTTTCCGTCAACCTTTGCCGCGTAGTCCAGATACTTGTCGGAGATCGGAAGCACGCGCACCTGCTCCGGAGAAAGCCAGGTCGGGAACGCGCCCGCGAAATGCTCGATCAGGATGCCGATGAAACGCTCGATCGAGCCGAACGCCACGCGGTGGATCATGATCGGGCGGTGCTTCTCGCCGTCGGCTCCGATGTACTCACAGTTGAACCGGAGCGGAAGCTGGAAGTCGAGCTGGATCGTACCGCACTGCCAGGTTCTTCCGATGGAATCCTCCAAATGGAAGTCGATCTTCGGCCCGTAGAACGCGCCATCGCCCTCATTTACTACATAGTCCAGTCCCAGATCGTCGAGCGCGCTGCGCAGGCCGTCGGTCGCCATCTCCCAGTCCTCGTCGCTTCCCATCGAATTTTCCGGACGTGTGGACAGCTCCACATGATACTTGAATCCAAAGAGCTGGTAAACCTCATCGATCAGCTTCGCCACGCCCTTGATCTCGTCGCGGATCTGCTCCGGAGTCATGAAAATATGCGCATCGTCCTGTGTGAAGCAGCGCACGCGCATCAGGCCGTGGAGCTGGCCGGATTTCTCATGACGGTGAACCAGACCAAGCTCACCCATGCGCAGCGGCAGATCGCGGTAGGATCTCGGCTCCGACTGGTAGACCAGGATGCCGCCCGGGCAGTTCATCGGCTTGATCGCGAAATCGGTATCGTCGATGACCGTTGTGTACATGTTTTCTTTATAGTGATCCCAGTGGCCGGAAGTCTCCCAGAGCTGACGGTTCAGCATGATCGGCGTGGAAATCTCCACGTAGCCGGCCTTTGTGTGAATCTCGCGCCAGTAGTCGAGCAGCGTATTCTTGAGGATCATGCCCTTCGGCAGGAAGAACGGGAATCCCGGCCCCTCGTCGCGCAGCATGAACAGACCGAGCTGTTTGCCAAGTTTTCTGTGGTCGCGCTTCTTCGCCTCCTCAAGGCGGGTCAGATACGCCTCAAGATCTGCTTTCTTCGTGTAGGAGGTTCCGTAAATTCTGGTCAGCATCTTGTTCTTCTCGCTGCCTCTCCAGTACGCGCCCGCGAGGCTGGTCAGCTTGAACGCCTTGACCGGCTTCGTGCTCATCAGATGCGGTCCCGCGCAGAGGTCGACAAACTCGCCCTGCTGATAGAAGCTGATCTCGGCATCCTCGGGAAGATCCTCGATCAGTTCCACCTTGTACGGCTCCTCCTTCTCCTTAAAATACGCGATCGCTTCATCGCGCGGCTTTGTGAAGCGTGTGATCGGAAGCGCCTCCTTTACGATCTTCTTCATCTCCGCCTCGATCTTCTCAAGATCCTCCGCGGTCAGCGGCACCTCGCTGTCCACATCGTAGTAGAAGCCATCCGCGATCGACGGTCCGATCGCCAGCTTGACATTCGGATAAAGACGCTTGATGGCCTGCGCCATGATGTGGGAAGTCGTATGGCGGAACGCGCCGGCTCCCTCCGGGCTGTCAAACGTCAGGATATTCAGCTCGCAGTCCTCCCCAATCACGGTACGCAGATCCTCAACCTTCCCGTTCACCTCGCCCGCTGTCGCCACACGCGCAAGTCCTTCGCTGATATCAGATGCAATCTCCAGGACCGACATCGGCTGCGCGTACTCTCTCTTTGAACCATCTTTCAGTGTGATAATCATTTCATTCATCCTCCTCATTTTCTGTATCGCATTTGGCGTTGATTATAATTTTCTTTAACGGCGCTGTGAGCCACCCCAGCAGCATACCGAGCAAAAACACATCCAAAAGAAGCAGCGTTTTTTCCACAGGCGTCCAGCCGCTCAGAAACGCAGCCTTTAAAGTCTTCAGAATTTCTTTCATAATGACGCTCCTTTCACTCATTTAATCGAGCAGGAGGTGGTTTTCCTCCTGCCCGCCGCGCGGCCCGGGTGCTGCGTCAGCAGCTGGTTTCCATGCCTGGGCCTGCGCATAAAAGAAAATCCCCGACAGTCCAAAAGACTGCCAGGGACGACTTCTCTGAAATACCGCGGTTCCACCCTGCTTATCCTGTATACACAGGATCACTTCATTCGACGGTAACGGCGTCGGACCGGGCCGGATTGGGGCCGCTCGGAGGTAGTTTTCAAATGGTTCCGCATAAAGGACTTCCAGCATATGCCCTTCTCTCTGGATGCTTCCGCATTTTACTCGTCTCGTCATCGCGTTCTCTCTATGATTCTTTACAGACTTTTTTAATTTATACCTTTACACCGCCATTTGTCAACTATATTTTTACAAATCAGCCGCGTTATTTTTTACTGCCTTTATTTTTCACTTTTACCGTCACCGTAACTTTCTTTTTCCCGGAAATCACCGTTATCTTTACTGTTCCGGCTTTCTTTCCCTTAACAACTCCCTTCGCGGATACCGTGGCTATTTTTTTATTGGATGATTTATATGTCACCTTATCCTGGGATGTGATCGGGGTAATTACCGGTTCAAGCGTCAGCTTTTTCCCTTTCTGCATGGTCAGCTGTTTCGGCAGACCTGATATTTTCTTCGTGCGGATCTCCTTTTTCTGTACTGTCACCTGAATTTTCTTTGTCAGACCGCTTTCAAGGGTGACTGTGACAACTGCCTTTCCCGCTTTCTTCTGCGCCTTCAGTTTGCCGTCTTTTGTAACCTTTACGATTTTTTTATCACTGGACTTCCAGGAAACGATCCTGTCTCCCTTCGCGACATCCACTTCCAGCTTTTCCGTCGTCTGTCCGGTCTGCATCGGAATCTTTCCCGCATTTACTTTCAGTTCCGGCACAAGCTTCGGAATCGCTTCGCTCTCCGTCGCCCCGCAGATCGCGCAGGTACGTGTCCGAACTCCCTCTTTCTTTACAGTCGCCGCTTTCGTGACTGCGTAAGCTCCAAAACTGTGCCGGCCCGTCGCGGGGATCTCTGTCGGAGCTTCCTTATACCCGCAGACCTTACACTCCCGGTGCTGACTTCCGGCTGTCCCGCAGGTCGCCTCCTGATCCACAACCGTGACCATGTCATGCTCCACACACACTCCGCTGTCTCCTAGATTTCCCGGTTCAAGCTTCGGAATCGCTTCGCTTTCCGTCTCCCCGCAGACCGCGCAGGTGCGCGTCCGGACTCCCTCTTCTTCCTCTGTCGCTTCCTTCGTGACTACATAAGCTCCATAACTGTGCCGGCCCGTCGCCGGAATCTCCGTCGGGGCCTCATTATATCCGCAAATCGTACATTTCCGGTGCTGACTCCCCGCTGTCCCGCAGGTCGCTTCCTGATCCACAACCGTGACCATGTCATGCTCCGTGCACACTTCGCTGTCTCCGGGATTTTCCGGTTCAAGCTTCGGAATCGCTTCGCTCTCCGTCGCTTCGCAGACCGTACAGGTGCGCGTCCGGACTCCCTCTTCTTCCTCTGTCGCTTCCTTCGTGACTACATAAGCTCCATAACTGTGCCGACCCGTCGCCGGAATCTCGGTGAAAGCTCTTCTGTAACCACATTTCCTGCATTCCTGATGCTGACTCCCCGATTTTCCACAGGTTGCCTCCTGATCCACAATCGTGACCATGTCATGCTCCACACACGCTCCGCTGTCTCCGGGATTTTCTGGTTCAAGCTTCGGAATCGCTTCGCTTTCCGTCTCCCCACAGACCGTACAGGTGCGCGTCCGGACTCCTTCTTCTTCCTCTGTCGCCTCCTTCGTGACTACATAATCTCCATAACTGTGCTGACCCGTCGCCGGAATCTCCGTCGGAGCCTCCCCATACCCGCAAACTATACACTCCTGGTGCTGACTTCCGGCTGTCCCGCAGGTCGCCTCCTGATCCACAATTGTAACCATCTCATGGACATCACATTCCCCATCATTAAGAAACCACAAAGTCACTTCCATCTGATATCCATCATCACATAATGCTTTTGTATCATATTTGTAAACCAGTGCCGCCGGTCTCGCACTTCCAAAAAGAACCATCTCCCCTGAGAGGCTGACACCTTCAGAAACAAAGGTTACCCTGTCAAAATTATCTTTTTCAACATAATCTGTCAGATTCATCTGCCAGATGCCATCACTCCGAACCGGTGCAGGAACCTGAAAAGTGCTGTAATAACTAAACTCATCCAGTCTCACAGCCGGATTATGACTTAAATCCAGGCTGCTCAGCCAATTATTATAACAGCACAGCTGTTCCAGAGCCGGATTATTACTTAAATCCAAACTTCTTAGCTGATTACCACTACAGCTCAGCTCTTTCAGAGCCGGATTATTACTTAAATCCAGACTGCCCAGCTGATTGTCATTACAGTGCAAAGTTTCCAGGGCCGAATTGCTGCTTACATCCAGACCGCTCAGCTGGTTAACTCCACAACCTAAAAATACCAGAGCCGAATTGCTGCTTATATCCAGACTGCTCAGCTGATTGCTATAACAACACAAAGTTTTCAGGGCCGAATTGCTGCTTATATCCAGACTGCTCAGCTCATTTTCGTTACATTCTAAGTCTTCCAGAAAAGGATTATGGCTCACATCCAAACTGCTCAGCTGACTGCCACAACAGTACAAAGTTTTCAGAGCCGAATTGCTGCTTACATCCAGACTGCTCAGCTGATTACCACTACAGTCAAAAGTTTCCAGGGCCAAATTGCTGCTTATGTCCAGACTGCTCAGCTCATTATTGCCACAAGACAGTTCGGTGAGGTTCTTGAAAAATTCTATTCCTTTTAAATCCTTAATTTGCTTTCCATTGACATTTATCACCGTAACTTCTTCTATCTCAGCGGCCTCCAGTGTTCCGTTTCCATTTCCGTCAAATTGTTTAACATACTCCCGAAATATGTCATCCGGAAAATTCTCCGCATTTATCTCCACATCTTTCACAGCCGGGTCGCCCGCTTCCTGTATCTGGACATATCCGGGATCCTCGGCAAGATCCAGCCCCTCAATCGTTATCTCTGCCGCTTTTGTCTTCTCCCCACCTGATTGGGGCGCTCCGTCTACAGCAGAAACCATTTCTTCAGAGACCGTTTTTCCTCCAGGACTTTCCTTTTCTTCCAGCATCTCAGGAATATCCTGCTCTGCCAGGTCCGAAACCCCTTCAGATTCTCCGACAATCAGAATCTCTTCTTCCGCGGCTGCAGCCCAACTGCCTCCCTGCAGGGCCATTGCTCCCGCCAGCATTACTGCCAGAATTTTTCTCTTCATTTTCTTTGCCTCCCTTCACCTTTTCCTTACGGACATTATATGTTTGTATATAACAATACCATATTCATATTGATCTTACAATCATATTTCGATCGTAAACTTTATCCGGCTCTGTCGGTATACAGCCCTTTTCCCTTAGATTGTTCCGCTGTAAACGAGCTCCAATACATTACTCGGAACAGAATCCCATTTCAACATAGCGGAAACAAATACGTTTGTGTCGATGACCGCATAATATTTCACGCCGTCACCTCACTCCCTCGCCGCAGATATTTCCGCATTAATTTCATTAAGTGTCATTTCAGATATTCCGTTTTCAAATGCTATGCGGCTGGCAGCT
This sequence comes from uncultured Lachnospiraceae bacterium, assembly GCA_947594335.1. Taxonomy (GTDB): domain Bacteria; phylum Bacillota; class Clostridia; order Lachnospirales; family Lachnospiraceae; genus Choladousia. The sequence continues at coordinate 7,833 of CANQEC010000041.1, read as the reverse complement.
TTCATTGCGGCAAGACCTCGATTTTCAGATTCTTTATTAAGCTTCATGCTGAATGGAATGCCATTTTCCTGAACAAGCCTGGACACGCACATTCTCAGATACGTTGGCAGATCGATACCTAATCGTTCACAAATATCAATTGCTTTAATTCGCACGGTTTCTTCCGTGCGAAACTGGACGAGTGTATTTGGCATAAATTATCCCTCCCCCAAATTTTTTATCTTTATAATACTGCGTTTTGATTTCATTTGCAATCGTTTGATGATATCTTCAAAAAATCCCCTTGTTCAAATGAAAAGCAGACATTGGCTCGGATCACAGCAGCCTGCTCAATGCTGTCAGTTTCATTTTAATATTTATATTATTTTCACCGGCCAGTTTCTTAATCCACCTTGTATCTTCATCCCGGTATGGATCCTTGAAGAATCTTTTAATGAATTTTGTCAACTGACTCCTGAATGCCCAATTCAAATCCGAAGCATTATTAACAGCATTAAAATCCTTCACAGTTTGGTTTTCGTCTGCTGCACCCAACAGATATCTCAAAATCAAAATATCCGCAAAGTTAAATGGCATAACCTCGTCTTCGAATTGCAGCAATGACATATATGGTCCGCCCTGCTTCGTATCATCTGTCACTAACGCATAAGCACCAAGTGTCTGAGCCAAAGATATTGCATATACCTCCCCCAAATCACCTGCACCGTACAGATTTCTGTTTTCATTAACATTGTACTCAAAATTTTTATATATCTGCAGATCCTTCAGCATCTGATTCTTATATAATTTTATCTTTCCTGCATCTATGTCAGAAATAACCTCCGGAAGCACATCCTGCCCATGATTTACCAATTCAATATTACGGATCTGCTCATAAATGAATACGCCTTCATCAAAAAAACTGAACAATATTTCCTGAAGTCCCGCCCTGTAGAAATGAATAATAACGTTTGTATCTAAAGAGGCTCTCAATCGTCCAAACCTCCTATCAAATCATCCAAATCATCATCGTCATCACTGCTGTGTTCAACCAACTTGTCACTTACATCCTCTATACTAAGCTGATAGCAGGCGAGAACCTTTTCCAGTGTTTCTTTCGGAACCGCATTATGATTATAATTATAAATTGCATAATCGATATACTCATATGGTATATCGATCTCATTGCCAGGTATATTCAGCTTTGCATTTCCTCCCACACTTCGAAGCAGATTACCAACTTTCTTTTCAACTTTTTCATTATCAAGGCAAAGCTTCTGATTTGAATCAATGACCTTAAGACTTTCCAGACGATTTAATGCCATGTCGAAGCTGACATTAAACTCTGACATAATTCTGGCAATGTCCATTGCAGACAAACCTTTTTCTCGAAAATTCAGCAGTTCCAAATCAATAAACCGATTAACGGCATCCGCCGGCATTAATAAACAAGCAGCAAAATAATTTGCCTCCTGTTCTTTCTCATCTGTATTTCGGCCATTAATAGTCCCATTATTATCAATAAAAGAACTTTCTCCTTCTAAATGCAAAATAACATGACCTATCTCATGGGCCAGAGTAAAGATTTCTCTCGACAATCGGCTGCAGCTGTTCGTGAAAATAATAATGTCATTATCTTTTCTTACAGTGAATCCAAGATCCGCATTTCCCCCAAGAGGATATCTCAGCAGTTTATATCCAAGCCGCACGCAGTCCTTAAATAAATCAATAATTCCATATTTGCTTATTTTGCATTTTTCCCTGAAGGAATCTGCTTTTATACGAATTTCCCGTTTTCTGCCTTCCTGCACTCACACACCTCCTAAATTACATCCTTATACTGGAGCCTGGCATACATATGCTTATTTGCATAAAATAAATCAAGCATGTCAAATATCTTTTTAGAAGATCCGCTTTCCTCGCCAGCCCTGTATGCTGCCGCCGGAATTTTATCAAGTACCTTTGTTATATCTCCTACAGTTACGCCAAGAACATCTGCAACCCTGGAAAGAATTTCAAATGTAATACTGTTAGCTCCATTCTCAATCCTTGCATATTTCTGCCTGCTGACCCCGATTTGAGCGGCAACCTGCTCTTGAGTGAAATTTTTGGCATTTCGCAATTCTTTGATCCGGCTGCCCAACATTTCATTCATAATCATCCCTCCATTTCCTCATATCACTATATTATCATAAAAATGAGCAATGTCAATTTCTGATATTTCAATTTTGTAACATTAATTCCCACAAAAAAATTACAGTTGAAGTTCTTAATCTTCAATGCTAGAATAAGATCTGCGATATGGAGGAATTTTTCATGAACAGAGAAAACTTCGGACGTGGTCTGAAAGATGGAATACCGATCGGTCTCGGCTATTTTGCCGTGGCCTTCACTTTTGGCATGATGGCCGTCTCCGGCGGGCTTGGCACCTGGCAGGCGGTACTGATCTCACTTACCAACCTGACTTCGGCGGGGCAGTTCGCGGGACTGGACATCATCGTGGCGGGCGGCTCCTACTGGGAAATGGCGCTAACACAGCTTGTGATCAATCTGCGCTACTGCCTGATGTCCTTTTCTCTTTCCCAGAAGCTGGTGCGGGGGATCCCTCAGATCCACCGCTATTTCGTCGCCTTCGGCGTGACGGATGAAATCTTCGGAGTCAGCGCCAGCCAGGAAGGCAGACTCAGTCCGTGGTACAGCTACGGAGCGATGTGCGTGGCGATCCCCGGCTGGTCGCTCGGAACGCTCGCGGGCGCCGTCTCCGGAAATCTGCTTCCGCCTTTCATGGTCAGCGCGATGGGGATCGCAATCTACGGCATGTTCCTCGCCGTGATCATCCCGCCGTCAAAGACGAACCGCGCCGTCCTCGGCGTAGTCATCGGCGCGATGGCCGTCAGCAGCCTGTTCGCGTACGTTCCGGTTCTCAATAAGGTATCATCCGGCTTCGTTATCATCATCACGACTCTGCTCGTCGCGGGCATCGCGGCCTGCATCTGCCCTGTGGAGGAAAAGGAGGAGGAAAACTCAAATGAGTCATAACGTATACATCTATATACTGGTCATGGCGGGCGTGACCTACCTTGTCCGCATGCTTCCTCTCGCCCTGATCCAGAAGGAGATCACAAGCCCTTTTGTAAAATCGTTTCTGTTCTATGTACCCTATGCCTGCCTCGCGGCGATGACCTTCCCCGCGATCCTCACATCAACAGGGAGTATTGTCTCCGCCCTCGTGGGCTTTGCCGTCGCGCTGATTGCAGCCTATAAAGAAAAGAGCCTCGTCACCGTGGCTCTTCTGGCATGCTGTGCGGTATTTATTGTCGAGAGAATCCTGGCGTTCCTGCCATGACGGAAAATATTCCTGTCCTGCCGTCAGAGCGGCATTCCAAACGAAAACCGGCTGCTTTGCAGGACAGGTATATCTCTTTCTTATCCTTTTGCTTCCCACATAAGTCTCAGGTAAACGGCGCTGCTCTGGCAGCCAGATAAATCCGTCTGTCTCCTGCGCCTTCCCATCTCAAAATTTATGTATCATCCTTCCATATTCTTCCCAAGGAAAATCATGACAGCGATATCAAAAACAGCCTCCACGATCAGAGAAGCTCCGGTAAACATCCACAGAATCACCGTGGACTCAAACGGACTTCCAAGAATTACCGCGGCGCAGATGATGGAAATCACAGCGCTGACGGCCGGAAGTCCCCATTTGCCGGTCTTTAAGCGCAGCGCGTCCACCGCCCACTGAACTTTCACAAACCCGGCGATCAGAACGACCACTCCGTAAAGGATCGTAAGGATCGGGAACGTGACAATAAACCAGTGCGTCTTGAATGCACAGAATGCACCGGCGGCAAGGGCGATAAGTCCTTTGACAAGCGCCTGGCTCGCGGCGCCTGCGGCGGCATCCATCCGGAAATAATTGATCACGCAGACCAGAGCCAGAACGATCAGAACCACGCCGAACGCTGTAATGATTCCTGAGGTAAACCGCACGGGATTAACCAGAAGCAGAATGCCTACCAGGATCTCGAACAGACACAGGAGAATACTGTTTGTATGTTCTTTTAAGAATTTCATAAATAAATTCCCTCCTTTGCATCTTTTTTCTGATTTTATCATTAATATATTATTTTTTCAATACAAATATGTAATTTATATTCTATATCCTCGCTTTTAATCAGGAATTTCTCTGATCCCCCCAGAAAAACAGCGCGACCGTCCCCGGACCCGTGTGGCTTCCTATGACGGCGCCGATCGGATAGATCTCCACCTTTCCGTCCAGATTCGGAAATTTCTCCTCCACCAGCTGCGCCACCGCCCTAGCGTCCTCCAGGCACTCCGAATGGCTCAGGAAACATTTCCCGGAATAATCCAGGCCTCCCTGCGCATGCTCCTCCATCTTTTCCACGATCCTTTTGATCACTTTCTTTTTGGAGCGGATCTTCTCGCGCGGTATCAGCTTTCCTTCATAATCAACGTTGAGCAGCGGGCAGATCCCCATGATCGATCCGAAAAAGCCTGCTGTTTTGGAAACTCTTCCGCCCTTGATAAAAAAGGTCAGGTCGGAGGAGAAGAACCAGTGGTGCAGGTTCCGCTTGTTTTCTTCGGCCCACTGATATACTTCATCAATCCCTGCGCCCGCGTCGCGCATATCCGCCAAAGCTTCCATAAGCAGCCCGTAGCCGCTTGAGGCGGCAAGGGAATCCACAACGTAAATCTTCCGGTCAGGGTAGCGCTCCGCCAGCTCATCCCGCGCGGCACATGCAGAATTATAGGTGCCGGAAATCCCGGAGGAAAGCGTAAGGTGCAGGACATCCTTCCCTGCTTTTAAATTCTTTTCAAAGGCCTCCTCATATTCCCACACATTGAACTGCGTCGTCTTTGAATCCTCCCCCGCAAGCATTCTGCGATAAAGCTCCTTCGGGGGAACGGTCTCCCCGAGATCGTCCACATAATCCTTTCCGCCCAGTGAAAAGTGAAAACATAGATACTGAATATTCCTTCTGGCAAACCATTCCTTTGAAAGATCCGCCGTCGAACAACAGCTTAACACATACTCTGCCATCTCCGCACTCTCTCCTTTCTGTGAAAATCTGTATTGTCCGTGCCAAAAAAGCGCGGGACGACCCCGCTCCTGTGGAAAAGTACGGGATGACTCCGCTCCTCTGCCGCAAGCCCGGTCCCGCTGCACAGGATCGGATCTTTTACCGCAGTTTTACCATCTCCGCGTACATCGGCCCCAGAAGCTCCCGGTACAGCCTCTCGCATTTTCCGAACGTAAGTCCGTCTCCGGCGCACAAAATCTCCATATCAACCCCGAAGAGAACAATCCGGATGCCGGTCTCCTTCATCCCGTTTCTCAGGTAAAACTTTTTCCGGCGCAGCCTGTCTTTTTGATTCGGCGCGCCGTCTTCGGGCTCCTCGATCTCAAGGAAAAACTGCCGGTCTCCATACAGTTCCCGCAGAAGCCCAAACGCGTCCGTCCCGTACCCCATATCGCGGTACTGGGGCGCGATCGCAAAATAATCCAGCAGAACCAGCTCATCCTCCAGCGCCGTAACCGCCAGTCCGACACGTTTTTTCCCTTCCTTCAGCACAAGTATCTCCATCGATCCCATGGCAGCCTTCTGCTCGATCATCGAAAACTGTTTTCGCTCTTCGGGCGGAAAAGCCTCCAGATATAAATCAAGAATAAACTTTTTATCCAGACTGCCTGCCGTGCATACCTGCATCCGATCCCTCCCCGTCTTCTTTGTGCCTCCGCCCGTTTCGGGAACAGTACCTTCCGGCCGGATAACCTATTGCCAGGCCGAAAGGCAGTTTGCCCCCAGGATGCCACTGGTTCACTCCGATACTTTGATCGTGTTCAGCTCCGTCATCCAGGTCCTCACGCAGGCGTCGCTCGGCATTCTCAGATCTCCGCGCGGCGACAGCGCCACAGTTCCCACCTTCGGGCCGTCCGGCACGCAGGAGCGTTTAAACTGCTGCGAGAAAAATCTCTGATAGAAAATCTTCAGCCATTTCAGGATCGTCTCCTCATCATAAGCTCCTGCAAACGCCAGCTTTGCCACGCGGAAAATTTTGCGCGGCGCATATCCGAAACGCAGCATATAATAAAGGAAGAAGTCATGGAGCTCGTAGGGTCCCACAAGATCCTCCGTCCTCTGCGAGATCTCCCCGTCCTTCGGAGGCAGAAGCTCCGGGCTGACCGGCGTATCAAGCACGTCACAGAGGATTCGGCTGACCGTCTCATCGCCGCAGGTATCCGCGTAATAGCGCACCAGATGACGCACCAGCGTCTTCGGCACGGAACAGTTGACGCCGTACATCGACATGTGATCGCCGTTGTAGGTCGCCCATCCAAGCGCCAGCTCCGACATGTCGCCGGTTCCGACGACGAGCCCGCCTTTTTTGTTCGCGATATCCATCAGCACCTGCGTCCGCTCTCTTGCCTGGCTGTTCTCGTAGGTCACATCATGCTCCGAGGCGTCATGTCCAATATCACGGAAATGCTGATTCACCGCATCCCGGATATCCACCTCGCGAAGCTCGGCCCCGAGTCTGCGCGCCAGCTCGCACGCGTTGCTGTAGGTGCGGTCCGTCGTGCCAAAGCCCGGCATTGTCACCGCCGTCATCGTATCCCGCGGCAGGCCAAGCATATCGCACGCTTTTGTCATCACAAGCAGGGCAAGCGTCGAGTCAAGTCCGCCGGATATCCCGACGACCACGCTCTTTGCCCCCGTGTGCTCCATCCGCTTCTTCAGGCCAAGCGCCTGGAGCATCAGAATCTCCTCACAGCGCTCCTCGCGCTCCGTCTTCCCGGACGGCACAAACGGCTTTGGATCAAACGTCCGGTTAAGCACAGTCTCCTCCAGCTCCAGGCGGAAGCGGACCTTCTCGTAATCCTGCGCTCCCTGCGGCTCAAACGTCGTCATGCGGCGGCGCTCCGCGATCAGCCTCTTAATATCAAAATCAGCATAGACTGCTCCTGTGGCAAACTGTTCTGATTCCGCCAGGATATGTCCGTTCTCCGCAATGAGATTGTGTCCGCCAAACACAAGATCCTGCGTCGATTCTCCGTCCCCCGCGCTCGCGTAAACGTAGCCGCAGAGCAGACGCGCGGACTGATTCGAGATCAGAGCCTCCCTGTACGGGCGCTTGCCGGTCGCCTCATCGCTCGCGGAAAGATTCACGATCACATTCGCCCCGGCCAGCGCGTGGGCCGTGCTCGGCGGATTTGCCGCCCAGAGATCCTCGCACAGCTCCGCCGCGACGCACAGTCCGTCCATCCCTTTGCAGCAGAACAGCTGATTCATCCCAAACGGAACCGGCCTTCCCTCAAACTCGACCCAGTCCACTTTCCCGCTGCCGGGCGTAAAGTGGCGCATCTCATAAAATTCATTGTAGTTCGGGAGATAATGCTTCGGCACCAGACCAAGGAGTTTTCCTTCCGAAATCACTGCCGCAACATTGTAGAGCTTCCCGTCCTTCTCCCACGGAAGTCCGACAAATACCAGCGCCTGCTTCCCGTTCATGTGGAATATGATATGGTAAAGCTCATGCTTCGCCTCCGCCAGCAGCTTATCCTGCCAGAATAAATCTCCGCATGTATACCCCGTGATGCAGAGTTCCGGAAAAACCAGAATCTTCGCGCCGTTTTCGTAAGCTTCATCGATAAGCTGGCAGATTTTCGCGCCGTTGAACGCACAGTCTGCCACCCGGATCTTTGGTGTCAGGGCCGCAGCCCGGATAAATCCATCAAACATAACTTTTCCCTCATTTCTTTTGTGTCGCGAGCTCCAGCAGTTCTCTCAGCTCGTCCACACCGAACACATATTTCTTATCACAGAAATGACA
>CANQEC010000040.1 GCA_947594335.1 uncultured Lachnospiraceae bacterium | reverse complement strand
TTCCTGCACCAGCTTCCGGTGCGTACCCTGCTGCACGATCCTTCCTCTGTCAAGTACAATAATCTGATCCGCGTCCATCAGCGTGGAGATGCGGTGTGAGATAAGAATCACCGTCGCATGTCCCATATACTGCTTTAAAGCACGGCGGATCTTCTCATCCGTTTCCGTATCGACGGCCGAGAGCGAATCGTCAAAAACCATGATCGGCGTATCCTGTATCAGCATCCGCGCGATCGCCGTTCTCTGCTTCTGCCCGCCGGAGAGTGTCACGCCGCGCTCGCCCACAATCGTCTCATAACCTTTCGCAAAGCGCCCGATGCTTTCGTCAATACAGGCCACCCGGGCCGCATGACGGATCTCCTCCATCGTGCTCTCCTTCGCGATCGAGATGTTCTCCCCGATTGTCCTTGAAAAAAGGTACGGCTCCTGAAGAACCATCCCAATATGAGAACGCAGCCAAGGAAGAGGTATCTCGCCGACCGGGATCCCGTCGATCGTGATCTTCCCGTCTTCCAGGCCGTACAGCCGGTTCAGCAGATGCATCATCGTTGATTTGCCGCTGCCGGTTCCGCCGAGAATGCCCAGCGTCGTGCCTCCCTTTATCGTGACTGAGATATCCTTCAATATCTTTTCGGATTCCGTATAGCCAAAGCTTACATGGTCAAAGACGATATCCCCCGTCATCGCCGGCGCGGGGCCTTCCTCTGTCATGTCCTCCGCTTCGGAATTCAGTATGTACAAAAGGCGCTCCATGGAAACGCCCGCCTTGCTCATCTCGGAGATCATTCTCCCCAGGCGGCGCACCGGCCAGATCAGCCTGCGGTTATAGGAGATGAACGCGATCAGAATACCTGCCGTCATATTCCCCTGCACGCAGAGCACCGCTCCAATCACCACCAGCAGCATAAGCTGCAGGCCCATTACTATGTCGCCGGAGGCCCAGAAGCCGGACAATAATTTGCACAGGTCCATCCATGCGTCCGTATAGATATGATTCTGCTTCTGAAAACGCTCCCTCTCATAGTTTTCGCGCCCGAACGCGCGCACCACGCGCACGCCGGTCAGATTTTCCTGTGTGATCGTGGAGAGAACTCCCTCATTCTCGTCACATTCAAGAAACAGATGCCCGATCTTTCGAAAAAAGAAGTACGAGTAGCCGACAATGATCGGGACGGAGATGAACACCACCAGCGACAGCCGCACGCTCATGGTCAGCATAAAAACCACACTGAACAGGATCAGCACAATGATACGGATAACCTGCACAAGCTGTTCCGCGATAAAATTCTGGACCATCGTGACATCCGAGGTGCAGCGCTGAATGATATCGCCTGTCTGATTTTCCATATGCCATGAAAACGGCAGCCTCTCGATATGCGCAAACAGGACGTCCCTCGCCGTCTTTACCATCCTCTGCGTACCCCTGGAATTCAGATATTCCGTCAGATACTGAAAGACGGCAGTCAGAAGCGCCGCTGCCACGATAACGACGGCCGCCAGGTACAGATGGCTGATGATAAATTCCCGTCCTCCCGCCCTGTCCAGGAAATGACGGATCATTCCCGGAAGAGCGGCCGTCTCATTGCTCAGGCAGCCGTCCACCACAACACGGATAACCTGCGGCGCCACCATGTCCAGCCCCGCGACGATCGCCGAGGCCAGAATACTGGCCAGGAAAAAGCGCTTGCTGCCCTTCAGAAAAAGCAGCAGCATCGAAAAATTCGTATATTTCATGCGGTTTGTTTTCACTTTGTAAAACCTCCCCGATTTAAAATCTGCAGTCTGCATGCCCCCTGTTATTTGGAGGAATTTCTCATAATTGTATTGTATTTGCCCCCGAAAGTCAACAAGCCCCAAAAAGCGTCTCCCTTTCACGGCAGCTCCCTGTCTTTTGACGCGCAGGGATAATCAAATAATCTGAACATTATTTTTATATTTTCATATTTCTTTACAGAGACGGATTTTCATGTTATGGTTAGAATCAAAAATGTTTCTTCACAGAAGGAGGCTTACAAATGAGTAAGAATATTACCCCGGATCTGCTGAAAACCTGCAGCAATGCTCTCCATGCGGACCGGTCCGTTCAGGCCGCGTGCAATGCGGTCATGACAAACGGCCTGAACAAAAGCTGCCTGAACCACAGCGCCAGACGGCAGCATCCCAACACGTTTTCCCTCTCCCTGAAACAGGGAAGCATAACGAATCAGAAGCAGAGCGGGCGCTGCTGGCTGTTTGCCGCCATGAACGTAATGCGGGCGCGCATCATTCAAAAATGGAACCTGGAGGACTTCGAACTGTCGCAGAACTACCTGCTGTTCTGGGACAAGCTGGAGAAATCCAATTATTTCCTGGAGAATATTCTGGATACGCTTGACGAGCCTGTCGGCAGCCGTCTTCTTGATTTCCTTCTGCGCGACCCTATAGGCGACGGCGGCCAGTGGGACATGATGGCCAATCTGGTCGCCAAGTACGGCGTGGTTCCCAAATATGCCATGCCTGAATCCGCGGTTTCTTCTTCCACCAGAGAGATGGGCCGCGTTATGACCGAGCTGCTGCGCGGCGACGCAGTAATCCTGCGCCGGATGGCGTCCAATGGCGCAGACCGGGAAACGCTCACCGCGGAAAAGGAAAAAATGCTCGGCGAGATCTACCGGATTCTCGTCATCTGCCTCGGCGAACCGCCAAAGACCGTCGATTTTGAAGTCCGCGACAAGGAGGATCACTTTATCCGGGACTGCGGCCTGACGCCGAAACAGTTTTACGAGAAATACATAGACATGAATCTTGGCGATTACATAAGCCTGATCAACGCCCCCACCTCAGACAAGCCGTTTTACCGCCGCTACACGGTGAAGATGCTGGGCAATGTGAAAGAAGGCCGTCCGGTATGCTACATCAACCTTCCCATCGAGGAGCTGAAAGCGGCGGCCATCGCCCAGATGAAGGACAAAGAGCCCGTCTGGTTCGGCTGCGATGTGGGCGCTTATTCCGAACGTGAAACCGGACTTCTGGATCCCGGCAATTATGATTATGAGAATACGCTGCAGATCCGGCTTGGCATGACCAAAGCCGAACGTCTGGATTACGGCCAGAGCCAGATGACCCACGCCATGGTCTTCCAGGGCGTGAACCTGGACGAAGGCGGAGCTCCCACCCGCTGGCGCGTGGAAAACAGCTGGGGCGACGAGCCTGGCCAGAAAGGATACTATATCATGAGCGACGCCTGGTTTGACGAATACATGTACCAGGTGGTGGTCAATAAGAAATATCTGACCGCCGCCCAGCTGGCCGTCATCGACTCGGAAGTGATCGAGCTGAATCCGTGGGATCCTATGGGATCTCTGGCATAATACAGGCCTGCCCGCAGGGGGAGTAAGCAGTAAGGAGTTATCTGCCGCTCCCCCGCGCAGCGGCTTTCATCCATGGCGGCACCGGTATGACTGGCATGGGAGTTTACCTGGAAAAATTCTCCTCAAGCAGCCGCTTCATCTCCTCATACGTCTCCGTCCGGTTCACGGCCGCCCGCAGTCTGGCCGAATTGGGAAATCCCGCCGTATACCAGGAAATATGCTTGCGCATCTCCCGGATTCCCAGGTACTCGCCCTTTTTCTCAATCTGCATCTGCGCATGGCGCAGCATCATCGCAAGCACTTCCTCCTTTGCCGGAGGCGGCAGCAAAGTCCCGTCCTTTAAATACGCCGCAATTCTTCCAAAAATCCATGGATTCCCGCGCGCCGCGCGGCCGACCATCACGCCGTCGCAGCCAGTCTGTTCCAGAAGTTCTTTTGCCTTTTGCGGGGAATCCACATCCCCGTTTCCGATGACCGGTATCTTCACCGCCTCTTTCACCCTGCGGATGATATCCCAGTCTGCCTTCCCTGAATAGAACTGCTCCCGTGTTCTCCCGTGAACCGTGACGGCAGCGGCGCCGGACGCTTCCGCGATCCGCGCGATCTCGACCGCATTGACCTCGTTTTCCGTAAATCCCTTCCGGATTTTTACCGTGACCGGCTTTCTGACCGCGCGCACGGTCTTTGTGACGATCTCTTCCACCAGTTTCGGCTTTTTCATCAGGGCGGAACCTTCCCCGTTCCCGGCCACCTTCGGCACAGGACAGCCCATGTTCAGATCCAGGATATCAAACGGGCGTTCCTCTATATGGGCCGCCATCCTGCTGATGATATCAGGATCCGCCCCAAAAAGCTGCAGCGATGTCGGGCGCTCCGCGGGGATCGTCTCCATCAGCGCCTCCGTATTGCGGTTGTGATAGGCGATCGCCTTCGCGCTGATCATCTCCATGCAGACCAGGCGTGCGCCCTGCTCCCTGCACAGCAGGCGGAACGGCAGATCCGTCACCCCGGCCATCGGCGCCAGGATTATATTATTTTCCAGTTCTACGTTTCCAATCTTCACAGGTCAGATCCTGCCTCCTTCCAGATACGCGAAAACCGCGGCTTTTCTGCCCAAAATCCTCATCCCGCATGGACATCCGCCCGCACGATCAGGCTGTAAAACAATTCCAGTGAACGGAACAATTCTCCCTTCGTCCGCTGCAGTTCCCTGATTTTAAGCACACTTCCGATCTCATCAAAGGAAAAATCACCGCTTTGTGATTCCGTCCGCAGCTGCAGTTTCCCGTTCTCATCCATTTCCATCGTAAAGACGCCGCCCACATCCTGCGTAAACATTACGCAGATGATCTGAAGCTCGTCGCGGATCGCCCGGGGCATCCCCGCAAACAGAGGATTCAGATAATACTTTTCCTCATAGGCGCTCGCTCCGCAGACTGTTACGCGTCCCTGTTTTTCACTGTTCCCATCGCTGTCCTTTTCCCAACTGCCGGTGATTCTTTCATCAGCTCTCATCTCTTCACCCTTTCCGTTCGGACATTTTCGGCTGTGCCGCCGTACGCCGCCAGGCAGGAAAACTGCCTGCGGCTTATGCCTGGCCGCAGCCGTCTTTGAATCCTGCTTTCAGACATATCCGTAAATTCCTCTCACCGATATCTCTCCTGCGTACACACATCTGAGGGTTCCGTCCTCCATCTCCACCAGAAGTTCGCCGCGCTCATTAATTCCGCGTGAAATTCCGTCATACTCATGCCCCGGCTCCAGCACGCGCACCGCGCCGTCCTTCCCCGCAAGCAGGCTGTTGTACTCTTTTTGCAGCAGCGACATGTCCTGCGTTTCCATAAAGCGCTCATAATAAAATTCAAATTTTTTCAGGCAAAGGGCGGCAAGCGCCGCACGGCTCACCTTCTTCCCGGTCAGCAGGCCAAGCGACGTGGCCTTCTGCCGCAGTTCTCCGGGAAATTCACTGAGATTCACATTGATTCCGGCCCCGATCACAAGATAATTGATGCAGTCGATCTCGCAGCTCATTTCCGTCAGTATCCCGCAGAGTTTTTTCCCGTCCGCGACGATATCATTCGGCCACTTGATGGATACGCGGATGCCGCACAGTTCACGGATCGCGGCGGCAACGGCCATCCCCATCACCAGCGTCATCATCGAAGCACGGTCAGGCAAAAGCTCCGGCTTTATCACGAGACTCATCATAACCGCCGTCCCTCTGGGAGTACTCCATGTGCGTCCCCGCCGCCCTTTTCCGTTCTCCTGAAAATCGGCCAGCACCAGCGTTCCGTGAGGCGCGCCATGTTCCGCAAGCCTCCTTGCTTCGTTGTTTGTGGAATCTGTCGTCTCAAAATAATGAATCCTGCAGCCGGCCCAGACTGTCGAGAGCATACTTCCGACCTGTTCGGCAGTGACGCAGTCAGGGCTGCTCAGAATGCGATAACCCCTGTGCGGTACGGATTCTATCTCATAGCCGTCCTCTTTCAGCTGATTGATGACCTTCCAGACGGCTGTCCTTGACACCCCCAGCCGCCCGCAAAGCTCCTGTCCCGATACATAATCCTCCGTCCGCTGCAGAGCAGCCAGTATCGCCTGTTTCATCACAAACCTCTTTCCTTTTTTGCAAATTCAGCGCAAGCCGGCCCGCAGGCTGTTCCCCTGCGCCCGTGCCGGATTTCTGAAATCAAACAGGAAACAATTTCCCTCCTGCGGTTTCTTTACAGGATAAAATACAGCAGCACTGCCGCGTATATCAGAAAAATCCCTGTCGAAATGACCATTCTGCAGTAACTCTGCCGCATAAAATCCGCCAGAGCCACAAGCAGGTGAAGAATGATCCCCAGCACAGGCAGTATGTGCAGCAGACGGTTGTTTCCCGCAAAGTCTGCCAGATATATAACGCAAAGCACCGCCACCAGCAGCGCTGTGGCAGTGCTTAGCAGCTCCAGTTTACGGATATCCTTTTCACTGAACTTCTTCATAACCTTTTTTATTTCCTTTTACATTCCAAGCGTGGCCGCGATCACAGCCTTGATCGTGTGCATGCGGTTCTCCGCCTCGTCAAATACAACCGACTGCGCGGATTCGAACACCTCGTCCGTGACCTCCATCGCCTCAAGGCCAAATTTCTCATGAATCTCACGTCCGATCTTTGTCCCGAGATCATGGAACGCCGGAAGACAGTGCATGAAAACAGCATCTTTCTTTGCGTATCCCATGATCTTGCTGTTCACCTGGTAAGGAAGCAGCGCTTTGATGCGCTCCGCCCATATTTCATCCGGTTCTCCCATGGAAACCCACACATCCGTATAAATGACATCCGCGTCCTTTGCGCCCATGGCGGCATCCTCGGTCAGCGTGATCGTGCCGCCGCTTGCGGCCGCGTACGACTCACAGAGCTTTACAAGCTCCTCTGACGGGAAATATTCTTTCGCGGTGCAGGCTGCAAAGTGCATGCCCAGCTTCGAGCAGGCGATCATCAGAGAATTGCCCATATTGTAGCGGGCATCTCCAAAGTAGGCCAGCTTCCGTCCCTTCAGATCTCCGAATTTTTCACGGATTGTCAGCAGATCGGCAAGAATCTGCGTCGGATGATATTCGTTGGTCAGGCCGTTCCATACCGGAACGCCTGCGTATTTCGCGAGCTCCTCAACAATTTCCTGTCCATAGCCCCTGTATTCGATTCCGTCAAACATACGGCCAAGTACGCGGGCTGTATCCGCAATGCTCTCCTTCTTTCCGATCTGCGAACCCTGCGGATCAAGGTAAGTCACCTGAATCCCGAGATCATGCGCAGCCACCTCGAAGGAACAGCGCGTACGGGTACTTGTTTTCTCAAAAATCAAAGCGATATTCATTCCCGGGCGCATCGGCCTTGCGATTCCCTGCTTTTTTTCAGCTTTCAGCTGCGCCGCCAGATCCAGCAGATACAGAATTTCTTCCGGCGTGTAGTCCTTCAGTGTCAAAAAGTTGCGTCCCTTTAAGTCCATCTCCTCAGTCCTCCACCTTATGTTTTCTTCCTTTTCATTCCTTTGCGGCCCATCCGCCGCTTCATCCCTGCCGCAGAGTTTCCGCCTGTGCGGCCCGTCGCGGCATTTTTACTCCTTCGCGACCTCCACTGCCGCTTTCACCAGACCGGCCACGTTCTGCAGCTCCGACGGGATGATAATTTTGGTCGCCTGTCCGTCGGCCACCTTCTCCAGCGTCTCAAAACTTTTGAGCGTCAGCACCGCCTGATCCGCTTCCGCCTCCCTGATCAGACGGATTCCCTCCGCCTTCGCCTTCTGCACCTTGAGGATCGCTTCCGCCTCGCCTTCCGCCTCGCGGATCATTCTCTCCTTCTGCGCTTCGGCGCGCAGGATCGCCGCCTGCTTCTCGGCCTCCGCGTCGAGGATCGCGGACTGTTTGTTTCCTTCCGCCACAAGGATCGAAGATTTCTTCTCCCCTTCCGCTTTGAGGATCGCTTCCCTCCGCTCGCGCTCCGCCTTCATCTGCTTTTCCATTGCGTCGATGATCTGCGCCGGCGGAAGAATATTTTTAAGCTCCACGCGGTTCACCTTGATCCCCCACGGGTCCGTCGCCACGTCAAGAGAAGCTCTCATCTTCGTATTGATCACTTCGCGCGAGGTCAGCGTCTGGTCAAGCTCCATGTCGCCGATGATGTTCCTCAGCGTTGTCGCGGTCAGGTTCTCGATCGCCATGATCGGATTCTCAACCCCGTATGTGAACAGTTTCGGATCCGTGATCTGGAAAAACACAACCGTATCGATCTGCATTGTAACATTATCTTTTGTGATCACGGGCTGCGGATCAAAATCAACCACCTGCTCCTTGAGATTTACGCGCTTTGCCACGCGGTCGATAAACGGCATTTTAAAATGCATCCCTACATCCCAGGTCCCCTGGTAGCCTCCGAGACGTTCCACAACAAACGCCTGCGCCTGCGGCACGATCTTAACACAGGAAGCCAGCACCACCAGTACGAGAATCACAAGTATGATCACAAGAATCGGAGCAATCAGTATCCCTGCCCCGGGGGCTCCGTAGCTTCTCATAATAATTCCTCCTTTACAATCAGCTTGACGCCGCTGATACTCTGAACAACAACTCTCCGTCCGGAAGGTATGACCGTCTCATCCTCCTGGCTGCGGGCAGTCCACTCCTGTCCGCGCACCTGAACCTGACCTTCGCCTTTCATATTATCGATCGTTACCGTCACGATCGCAGGGGCGCCGACCAGACTCGCGGCATTTGTCTTTGTCCGGTCACGGTTCAGCCACCGCAGTGCCGCCGGCCGGGTAAAGATCAGAAGGATGACGGACACCAGGCAGAAACAGACCAGCTGCGCAAACAGACCGGCTCCCGCAAGAGTCGAAACAAACGCGGCCAGAGCCCCTCCGGCAAACCATATGGTCGTCAGTCCAAGAGTTGCCGCCTCGATTGCCAGCAGTATGACCAGAATCAAAAGCCATATAACCGCCTGCAGATTTACCGCCATGTATGCCACCTCCCTTTTGACAACTATTGTTATCTTACTATATTTTGTACCGAATGACAACCTGTGATTCACCGCATTATTCGGAATCGGCACCGCTGCCGCGGCGGACGTCCTCCGTCTGATATCCCTTGCATACGTCGATCCATGTCCCGCCGGAATACTGCTCCAGCTGCTCCATCGTCACCTCAATGGCGCTGCTGCTGCTCCCGGCTGCCGGAAATACCGTCTCAAACCGTTTCAGCGATTCGTCAAGATACACCTCCACGCCCGGCTTTACGCCAAACGGACAGACGCCTCCCACCGCGTGGCCGATCATCTCCGGCACTTCATCGTGCGGCAGCATCTTTGCCTTCGTGTGGAAAATTGCCTTGTATTTTGCGTTATCCACCTTGGCATCCCCCGCCGCCACGATCAGCACACAGTGATCCTGTACTTTAAAAGACAGTGTTTTCGCGATCCTGGCCGGTTCACAGCCGACTGCCTGAGCCGCCAGCTCGACCGTGGCGCTTGATACATCAAACTCCAGGATCCGCTCATCCGCCTTCCACTGTTTCAGATAATTTCTCACAACCTCAATCGACACGTTTTGCTCCTCCTCTGTCTCTGCCCCGGCGCGGCTGTCCATGCCGGCAGCCGGAGCATCCTTTCCCATTGGCTTTGCATGCATCACAGCCGGAACAGCTTCCGCCCGCGCCGCAGCCGCAGCCTCCCCGGTTTCTGATTATAATCCGAACCGCGGCGCAGAACCAGATCAGTATCACGCCCACGATCACATAATCCGCCAGTTTCATACGATTCCCTCACTTCGTTTTACTAAGAAAGCCCAGTCTTCATGCAGAACCAGGAGGCAAGTTCACTTGCCAGACTGGTGATGCATAGAAGACGCTAACCCGTATGAGCAAAACAGCAGCGCGAATGAACATGAGCGATGCGATTTGCGAATGCGGGACAGAAGCGCGGGAGTGCCAAAGGCACGGAGCGATTCGTGGGCTTTCACTCATGGTAATGCCCGCAGCGCGGGCATGGGGGCAGACAAAAGGCCTGGCCCGTTTCTGTAAATTAAAAAATAAGATTCAGCAGCTGATACACCACAAATGATGCCAGCCACGCGATGCCGCACTGCAGCGCCGCGACGCCTGCCGCCTTAAGCCCGGAACGAAGCTCCCTGCGGATTGCCGCGATTGCGGCCACGCACGGCGTGTACAGCAGCGTAAACACCAGAAAGCTGGCTGCCGTAAGAGGCGTAAACACAGCAGAAAGACCTGCCCCGAGATTGTCCATCGAGGTGCCGAGCAGAACGCTCATCGTACTTACCACGGCTTCCTTCGCCGTAAATCCCGTGATCAGTGAGGTCGAAACTCTCCAGTCCTCAAATCCAAGCGGCCGGAATACCGGAGAAATCCACCGGCCCGCGATCGCGAGGAGACTGTCCGCGCTGTCAGAAACCACATTCAGCCGCAGATCGAAGGTCTGCAGGAACCAGATCGCAACAGTCGCCACAAAAATGATCGTAAACGCTTTCTGGATAAAATCGCGTCCTTTCTCCCACATCAGCAGAAGCACGCTCTTTGCGGACGGAAAGCGGTAATTCGGCAGCTCCATGACAAACGGCACAGGCTTGCCCCGGAACACCGTCTTATCCATAATCAGGGAACAGACAACGCCGACGACCATGCCGAACACGTACAGGCCGATCATCGCCAGCGCCTGATATTTCGCAAAAAACGCCGCCACAAACACCGCGTAAATCGGAATCTTTGCGGAACAGCTCATAAACGGCGTCAGAAGAATCGTCATCTTCCGGTCGCGCTCTGAAGACAGGGTTCGGGACGCCATGATCGCCGGAACAGAACAGCCGAAGCCGATCAGCATCGGCACAAAGCTTCTCCCGGAAAGGCCGATCTTTCGCAGCAGCTTGTCCATGACAAACGCCACGCGCGCCATATAGCCCGTATCCTCCAGGATCGAGAGAAAAAAGAACAGAACGACGATGATCGGCAGGAAGCTCAGCACGCTGCCGACGCCCGCAAACACGCCGTCGATCACGAGACTTCTCACAACCGGATTGATCCCGTAACTGACCAGAGCCGCGTTCACCGCCGCTGTCACCGCATCGATTCCCGCCGCGAGCAGATCGCTTAAGTAAGCGCCGGCGACGCTGAATGTCATCCAGAAGATAAACAGCATGATCAGCAGAAACAGCGGAAGCGCCAGATATTTGTTTGTCAGCACACTGTCGATCTTCAGGCTGCGCACATGCTCTTTGCTCTCCCTGCACTTGACGACCGCCTGCTCGCAGACCTTCTCAATAAAATCGTACCGCATTTCCGCGAGCGCCGCGTTCCTGTCCAGACCGCGCTCATGCTCCATCTCCACAATACTGTGCTCCATCATGTCGAGCTCATTCTGATTTAATCCCAGCCTGCCGATAATGTCCTCGTCGCCCTCGATCAGCTTGGTCCCGGCAAATCTCGCCGAGATCTCAAGGCGCTGCGCATGATCCTCGATCAGATGCGACACCGCGTGAATACAGCGGTGCACCGGGCCCGGGTCACAGAAATCCATCAAAAGCGGATACTGTCTCTTTTTTGCCGTCTCCGCCATCGTGTGGATCAGCTCGTCGATTCCCTCGTTCTTCACGGCGCTGATCGGAATAACCGGAATCCCCAGAAGCTCCGACATTTTCCGCACATCGATCGTGCCGCCGTTATTCCGCACCTCGTCCATCATATTCAGAGCAAGCACCATCGGCACATGCATCTCGATCAGCTGCAGCGTCAGGTACAGATTACGCTCAATATTCGTCGCGTCCACAATGTTCAGGATTCCATCCGGTTTCTGGTTCAGGATAAAATCCCTTGTCACAATCTCCTCCGTCGTGTAGGGGCGGATCGAGTAGATTCCCGGCAGATCAACCACCGAGCAGTTCTTCATCGAGCGCACCTCGCCCACCTTCTGGTCCACCGTCACGCCCGGAAAATTCCCAACGTGCTGATTCGATCCGGTGAGCTGGTTAAAAAGCGTCGTCTTTCCGCAATTCTGATTGCCAACCAGAGCGAAGATCATGCACTCACCTCCCGCGGCAGTTCTTCTATTTCAATCTCCTGCGCGTCCGCAATGCGGATCGTCAGCTCATACCCTCTCAGATGGATCTCGACCGGATCCCCCATCGGGGCAGCTTTCCTGACCATCACCTTTGTTCCGGGAATCAGCCCCATATCGAGCAGCCTGCACCGCAGCGGGCCCTCGCCGTTCACCGCCCGGATGACTCCCGTCCCTCCGATCGGCAGTTTATCCAATGTCATATGTAAATTCCTCCCTCTTCCGCAGTATTTCTCCGGCTGCCGCCGCAGACCCGAATCCCGCGCACAGGACTTTCGAGCGAGTCCTGAATCTTATTTTATAGGGAACGACAAATATTTTTGTCGTTTGTTATAAAAATCAGATCCCCACCGCATAGTAACATTTCGCGCGGTCACTGTCAACCTCGTTCATCCGTCCGCAATCCCCGGCCCGCTGATATCCGCGATATCCGCAAACGCAATCTTTGTATTGACAATCTGCAGCAGGCGCGCCGTCACATCGATCCGCGACACCATACCGGTCACCTTCAGATATTCTCCTCTGCAGAAAAAGACCACCGTGATCACATCATTCTTTTTCACCTGCCGCAGCTTCCGATCCAGTCCCTCGCGGTATTCCTCCGCCAGCTCCATCCTGGGAACCGTCACCTTCTCGCGCCTGCGCAGCGCCTCCGGGTAACCTTTCAGAGCGGCAAACGGCATAAACTGCTTTGCGCGCTCCTCCCGGCTCATCTTCGGTCTGATTTTTCCGCTTTCCATTTTCCGCACCTCCCCGGCAGATGGATTTTTCATTTCTCTGCTTCTGTCATGTTGCTCCGCTTTTATGTCCTCCGATCTGCAGGTTCCGCTCGCGCGCCGTCGCTCCCTCTGAGAGATTCATCCCTTTGAGGATCGCGTTTTTCCCGAATTTTTCCCTGATATCGAGCATCGCCTTCTGCATTCTGCGCTCCCGCTCCAGCTCGGCAGGATCCGTGAAAAGATCGTACTGCTGATACACCTCATCAACGACGTTGTTAAATGTCACGTAAACTCTGTGTATCGGCGTGTGTTTATCCACAATTCGTTCATAAAGCCCGGCGGTACAGGCGATGATCTGTCTTGCCGAGCTTGTCACGGCTGTCATGGAAGCCGTCCCGTGCGCCGGTTTTCTGCCGAAACGGCTGCCATATCCGACATGAAGCGTAACCGAATCTGTCACCAGCCCCTTTTCAACCAGCTCCAGACACAGAAGATCTGTCATTTCTTTCGTGATCAGCAGTCCCTTTTCAAAATCATAGTCGCAGCCAAGCACCTGTCCGCTGGAGATCGAATTCACCTTCGGCCTGTACTGCCTGATATCGGCGATCGTCGTGCTCTCACGGCCCCAGGCATGATCGATCAGCAGCTCCGCATCAACGCCGAACATCCGGTACAAAGCCTCCTCGTCCGCTTTTGCGATCCCTTCCATCGTAAAGATTCCCATGCTTTCAAGCCGCGCCGCGATCCCCCGTCCTATTCTCCAGAAATCCTTCAGCGGCCTGTGCCTCCACAATGTTTCCCGGTAGCTTTCCTCATCCAGAATCCCGATATGATCCTTTGCGTGCTTCGCCGTGATGTCAAGCGCGATCTTCGCCAGATAAAGATTTGTTCCGATGCCGCAGGAGGCTGTGATTCCTTTGGACGCCAGAATGTCCTCCATAATCCTGTTTCCAAGTTCCCCGGCCGTCATTCGGTACATCGGCAGATAATCGGTCACATCCATGAATACCTCATCGATCGAGTAGACATGAATATCGTCTTTTGAGATGTATTTCAGATAAATCGAATAGATATCCGCCGAATAATCAATGTACAGCTGCATGCGCGGCGGCGCCATGATATAATCAATCCCTTTCGGGATCTCAAAAACTCTGCACCGCCCCGGAAGTCCGAGAGCCTTGAGCGCCGGCGATACTGCCAGACAGATCGTTTTCTCCGTGCGCTCCGGGTCTGCGACCACCAGTTTTGTCGTCATCGGATCCAGTCCGCGCTCCCTGCACTCCACGGAAGCATAAAACGACTTCAGATCAATGCACATATAAGTTCTGTCCGTCTTTTCTCCCATAATCCTGCCTCCCGACTGCCGTATGCTCTTTTTCACCTGATTTTTCAGACTCCGTCCCGGCTGCTGCGCCAGCAGCTGACTTCCATGCCTGGGTCTGCGATCGAGTAGGAAGCATCTTTTCCTCCTGCCCGCCGCGCGGCCCGTGTGCTGCGCCAGCAGCAATTTTCCTTACACGGGCCTGC
>CANQEC010000039.1 GCA_947594335.1 uncultured Lachnospiraceae bacterium | reverse complement strand
GAAAAAGATATTCGGCCGTGATTTTGCTGCGGATATACGCAAAATCACGGCCGAATATCTTTTTCTCCGCCTGAAGATCCTTCTCTTTTCCCGCGAACACACCAAGCACATGAACGCCCGCCGACCGGAGTTTTCGCACCTCGAATGCCGTATCGTTGACCGCGTAATCCCCGAAATACGGCTGTGGATTGCGGCTGTTCGGACGGTTCGCGATCACGTCGTTCGGCCGTCCGTCACTCAGGACGATCAGGATCTTGTTCTCCTCCTGGCGCTGCAGCAGGGAATCCCCGGCCGCACGTATCGCGAGGCCGTCCCGGTTATTCGCGGAGGTCGAATAATCCAGCACTCTCATGTTTTCGGAGCGCGGCGCGTCATACTCGCGGAACCTCTGCATCACCGTGTAATCCCAGAAGGTGCAAAAGCTCATGATGCGGTGCGGGATTCCATGATTGGAAAGCGCTTCGCTTAAAATATACGCCTGCAGAGCGACCTGTCCCTGCCTGTCTCTCTGGGAGCCGCTCGCGTCCATCAAAATATCCACGACAAACTCCATGTTATTCTGCCGGCTCGTACGCAAAAACAGCTTCCCCGGATTTTCCGTCCGGCCAATGCGCCAGAGCTGATTGGGCACGATCGTCCCGTAATCCGACCGCATATACTCGATTTCCGTCCGGCGGTACAGCGAGCGGCGCAGCTCGTCGGTCAGCTGTTCCACGCTCCGCTTGATCAGATTCAGGCTGTTGCGGTACAGCAGCCTGTTGTGCTCGGCATGGCGCTTCGCGTTGACGTACTGCGCGTTGGAGATCACAGGATTCTGCAGAATGCCGTCTGTGTAAAACAGGCTGCAGTCCGCGTGCGCTCCCCGGCAGAGTCTGTAGTTCAGCCTCTTCTGCTCCCGCTCATCCAGGTAGGAGCGGCCGTAATTCAGTTCCATATAGGAATACATCTTCTCGATCGCCGCCTGATCCAGCACGACGATCTTCCGGACGCCCGCCTTCTTTTTCTGCCCCCCGTCATCCTCCGGCTGTTCCGCCATGGAAGTCAGGCGGGTGCTCATCTCATTCAGGTACTGCTCGAGGACGTCTTCATACGCCTCCTCGCTCAAAAAATCACGCCAGTCAAACTCCTTCAGATCCTCGGCGGTAGCCGCGAGTACATGCTCCAGATCCCCGTGCTTTTTTTCAAAGCTGGTGTCAATCCAGCCGTTGTACAGCGCGTCCACGACGCGGATAATTTCCATCGTGTCCGACGCTGACTCAAGCGTCCGCATCCGGTCCACAGCCTCCGTCAGCCGCTTCTCGCCGTGCCAGTCGCCGCTTAACGATCCGCGCAGGATCATCAGCTTCATCCGTCCGACAAGCGACTGGCTCATGCGGTTAAACGAGTATTCCAGCAGCGACTCAAACGCCCTGCGGCGAAGGCCCGGGACACCGGGTCTTTCCCTGGCAATTCTCTGCCAGACCGCCATATCGACGCACATCTGCGCAATCTCGGTCAGAGGCTTCTCCTCTGCCCCGTAATAAATCTTTTTCACAAGATAGAGCGCAAAGGCGCTCTGATCAAAATAACGGGCGAAAGCGCCCTGTTTGACCGCGTCGTAAAGAGAAATATCCTTCGACTTTGTCCAGGACGCCACATCCACCTTCGTATTCAGTTTATAATCTCCGCTGACCGTCCACATCAGATTGCGGATGCGGTTCTCAGCTTCCATCTGGAAATCGTCTTCCGTGTACATAGAATATCCCTCACTGAAAAAGCTCTGTCTCCATGCGGAAATGCCGCAGCATCCTATTCGCAGAATCCGCAGATTACTCAAACAGATCCGCCGCCGTCCATTCCACGGGGATTCTCGTCATGACAATATCCTCGACGATCTCGCGCTCAAACAGATCAAAACTCTTGTTCACGATACCCATGCGGATCGCAGGCAGCGGAGCCAGCCCCGCCTGCACCGTGCCGAGCGCCCCGATCAGCCCGCGCAGATCGAGCGGCTTGGTCGAGATCTCGTTGTTCCCCGCTTTCGTCTGCAGATCAAGAAACAGCCCGCAGACCTGCTTCATCCCCTCCGCCTTCATCGACGGGAAAAGATCCCGCAGGATCCGCTCCAGCGTATCCGCGGAAACAGACGGCATCTCGATCACAAGGAAACGGGAAACCAGCGCTTCATTCAGCTCGCGCGTTCCGGCATAGCCGTAATTCATCGTCCCGATAAAACGCGCGGCGTCATGCAGCCTGATCTTATCATAGCCCGGCACGTCGATCTCCCGGCGGTAATCGAGCGTCGCGTGAAGCACCGATACCGCGTCGTTCTTTGCCATGTTGATCTCGTCGAATACCCCGAAGCCTCCGTTTACCGCGCACTGATAGACCGGACCCGTCCGAAGCTGAACCTCATTGTTTCGGAACGTATCCGTCCCGATCAGCGAGCTGCTGTCCGTGTTTACATGGAATGATATATTATAGGACGGTCTCCCGAACACCCACGCAAGGTTCTCCGCAAGCATATTCTTGCCGGTCGCCTTGGTTCCGGTCAGGAGAATATGCTGCCCCTGCAGAAGGGCATACGCCGCCATCTCGAAAATTTCTTTCCCATAATAGGGAAGCATCGGCCGGTTAACCCTGCTTTTCAGCGCCGGATCCACCGGATACTTCTCCCTGAATTCGTCGATCGCCTCAAGCAGATAGGGATTGACCCCCTGCTCCCTGAGTGATTTCATGATCTGTTCCATACGTTTCAATACTTCCTCCGGTATTTTATTTTTCCATATTTTACAGTTTCAGACTCCTGTTCATTTTTTGCTCTGTTTTCAGATAGTCCAAAACTGTTTCATTCTTTTTCCCAGGGACATTTTGCTCAATTCCCCGCGCCTCTATCCAGTTCACATAAATTCATCAAATCTCTGTAAATGAATATCTCTGCTTAATGCCTGACGCCATGATATCATAGATGATCGTTCCGTCCTCTTTTACCGACCGGTCGAACGTAAGCTCCTTACCCTTGAACTTGCGCTTCAAAAACTCCTCGATATCGTCGATCTCCACCTCGTCGATAAAGACGTCGCGCATCTGATTGTTCGCGCACTCGTTAAAAATCTCCCAGACTGTCTCATAGCATTTCATATCCTTATACCTCCTGTTTTCCGGCATTTCACGCCTGCCGCTTTTCTGCTCCGGAACCCTTTCCCGGCCGCTTTCAGCCACTCTGTGCCAACTGCCCTTTTGCGCCAAAAACTTTTTCGACCGCTTTCGGTAATCCTGCTCTTTCCGCTTTTCTGTTCCGAAATCTCTTCACCTCTGGCAGTACTCTGCCGGTAGAGCACAAGCATTTACTTCTGCAGCTTCCGCTCCCGCAGTGTGAGCAGCTTGTCCACCAGATGCACGGCGACTTCTTCCTTGCTCATCAGTTCCAGCTCCTGTTCTTCCCCGGAAGTGATCAGCGTGACCACATTGGTATCCGTGCCGAAACCGGCTCCCTTTACCTTCACGTTGTTGGCCGCGATCAGATCAAGATTCTTTTTTTGCAGCTTCTCCCGCGCGTGCTCCGCCATATGCTCCGTCTCCATCGCAAAGCCGCACAGCACCTGTCCCTCTCTCTTGTGCTCGCCAAGCCATTGCAGGATATCCTGGGTCCGCTCAAGCGCAAGGCTCATATCGCTGTCTGATTTTTTCACCTTCTGTTCAGAGACGTGCGCCGGACGGTAATCAGCCACAGCCGCCGCCTTGATGATGATATCCTGCTCCTTAAAACGTGAAACGACCGCCTCAAACATATCCTGCGCAGACCGCACAGGCACCACAGTTACCCCCGCGGGAGCGCCAAGATCCGTCTTTCCGCTCACAAGCGTCACATCGGCGCCGCGCATCCTGCAGATTTTCGCGATTGCGAAACCCATCTTTCCGGTTGAGTGATTGGAAATAAAACGGACCGGATCGATCGCCTCCATCGTAGGGCCGGCCGTCACCAGCACTTTCAGTCCCCTCATATCCTTCTCATACGCAATACTGTTCAGAATATGCTCCAGGATCAGCCCCTCTTCCGGAAACTTGCCGCGCCCGGTATCCCCGCAGGCCAGATGTCCGACGGCAGGTTCTATCACCTGCCAGCCATATCTCTTTAAGACCGCCTCATTGTCCTGCGTTGCGGGATTCTCGTACATCCGTGTATTCATCGCCGGGGCGATCAGCTTCGGACACTGACAGGCAAGCAGCGTCGTGGTCAGCATATCGTCCGCAATGCCATGCGCAAGCTTTGCCATGACGTTCGCGGTCGCCGGAGCCACAACTGCCAGATCGGCCCTTTTTGCAAGCTCCACATGCTCCACCTGAAACTGAAAATTCCGGTCGAATGTGTCTGTCAGACATTTATTTCCGGTAAGCGTCTCAAACGTAACCGGACCGATAAACTGCATTGCGTTCTTCGTCATAATAACATGTACATCCGCGTGCTGTTTTTTTAAAAGACTCGCCAGATTTGCCGCCTTGTACGCCGCGATGCTTCCGGTCACACCGAGAATTACCGTCTTTCCTTTCAGCATTTTTATTCCCTTCTTTTATTAACGTTCCTTTTTTACCGCAGAAAATCCCAGGTGAAAACCTGCGGCCCGAAATAAAAGTATCATAAAAAAGGGAATACCGCAAGGGAGAAAATGGCTGAAGCACTTTGGCCCGCCGCAAAATATTTATTGCCTTGTCAGTCCGTTTGTGATAAAGTGAATTAGATTTTTTAACAGAGTTTTCCGGAAGCAGCAGAAAATAACCGGAAATTTGCCCCAATGACCGGGGAACTTTTAGAATATTTGCGAAACGGAGCTGTTTTGAATTGAAGAAAAAAGAACTTATCTTTTTCGCGGCCGTACTGATCGCCGCGGCGGCCATCTGGGCCGGCATGAAAATCACGCGCCAGAATGAAGACTGCGGAAGCATCCAGATCACGGTAAACGGCAGAGAATACGGAACCTACTCGCTCGGAAAAGACCAGGTGATCTCCATCAATGAGACGAATGTATGCGAGATCCGGGACGGAAAGGCCACGATGATCGAGGCCAACTGCCCGGACCAGCTCTGCATGAGCCAGCCTTCGATCACTGCGGAAGGGGGCTTTATCATCTGTCTCCCCAATACGGTCTTTATCGAGGGAATACCCGCGGCCGGCTCCAGGGAAGACGGAACCGCGATCGACGCGGTCGGGTAAACCGGCCGCATTCCATCTTTAATCCGAAACCGGACCGGTCACCGCCCTTCCAGCAGGAACATCAGCACTGACAGCACCGTCATTCCGGCGGTTTCTGTGCGCAGGATTCTTCTGCCCAGCGTAACCGGCGCGAACCCGGATTCTTTCGCAAGCGCGATCTCAGTCTCGTCGAAGCCTCCCTCCGGCCCGATAAAAACAGCGATCGACTGTCCCGGCCGAATTTCGCGGACGATCCTGCGCGTCTCATCCATCCCGCGCGCAAGCTCGTAGGGAATCAGTTTCTGATCAAAGGATTCCGCATACTTTACGGCGTCCTCAAAACTCATCACTGGCTTTACTTCCGGCACGATCATCCGCTTCGACTGCTTCGCGGCGCTCTCGGAGACCGCATTCCAGCGTTTCACCTTCGCCGCCGCCTTCTTTTCGTCAAGCTTCACAACCGCGCGCCTGGATGCCACCGGAACGATCGCGGATGCGCCAAGCTCCACGGCTTTCTGGATGATCAGTTCCATTTTGTCTCCCTTGGGGAGTCCCTGGAACAGGCAGATCTCTGAGGGAAGCTCCGCATCCGATTCCTGCACCCACATGATCTTCGCCGTGATATAATTCCCGTCTGTTTTGCTGATTTCGCAGCGGTAATCTTTTCCGTCGCCGCAGCTGACGCTGATCTGCTCGCCCGGATTCATGCGCAGGACATTGCGGATATGATTGACATCGCTGCCCTCAATACGGATTTCCTTCTCTCCGATCTGTTCCGGCGTCACAAAAAAATGATACATCGCGCGTCCTCTCACTTATTCTTTTGCGCCGTCACCGACACCCAGTCGTTCTGGTGCGTAACCTCAAGTACCTCAAGTCCTGCTGCCTTTACCGCCTGCACCACTGTCTCTTCCTTCTCATCGATGATGCCGGACGTGATGTACACGGCGCCCGGCTTCATATGTTTTATGATCACCGGCGTCAGAGGCACAAGCACCTCCGCAAGAATATTCGCCGCCACGATATCATATTTCTCATATCCGACCGTCTCTTGGATGGACGCGTCGTCTATAATATTTCCAAGCAGGACTTCCATGGAACCTTCCGGTATGCCGTTCGCCTCCAGATTCTCATGCACAGCCTGAATCGCACAGGGATCGAGATCTGTGCCGACTGCATGCCCCGCCCCGAATTTCAGCGCGGCGATCGACAAAATTCCGCTCCCCGTCCCGACGTCGAGCAGCTCATCGCCGGGCTTTACGTATTTTTTCAGCTGTCTCATGCACAGCTGCGTCGTCTCATGCATCCCCGTGCCGAATGCCGTCCCCGGATCAATATGGAGGATCATTTTGCCTTTGTCTTCTTCCTTGACCTCCTCCCAGGAAGGGATAATCAGGACGTCGTCGACATAAAACTGATGAAAATATTCTTTCCAGTTGTTGATCCAGTCCTTATCCTCCGTCTGGGATTCCTCGATCGTTCCTTCCCCGATATCGACAAACATGCGCAGCTCTTCCAGCTCCTGCCGGACTCTCGCAAGAAGCGCCTCCTTGTCCGCATCCTCCTCAAGATAAAAACTCAGATACGCAATGCCGTCGTCCTGCGGGCCATCCGGAAGGATATCCACGAACATCTGCTTTTTATCTTCCTCGGTCAGCGGCACCTTATCCTCAATTTCGACGCCCTCCACCCCTGCTTCCGCCAGCGTCGAAATCACAATATCCTCCGCCTCGGACCGGGTTTTTAATGTAAATTTATTCCACCTCATAGCTTAATCCTCAAACGTCTCCTTCAGTTTGTCCATGAAGCCCTTCTTTTTCCCTTTCTCCGTCTTTTTTTCCGAACCTGTCCCAAGGCTGCCGCCTGTGGCCTGATCAAATTCGCGCAGAGCGCGCTTCGCCTCCTCGCTGAGTCTTGTCGGAACCTGGACGACAAAGGTCACGTAGTGGTCGCCGCGGACATTTTTGTTCCGCAGAGACGGAACGCCTTTGCCCTTGAACCGCACTCTGGTGTCAGTCGGCGTTCCGGGCTTGATCGTATACATGATATCCCCGTCCACCGTGCTGATGCGGATATCTCCGCCGAGAGCCGCCTGCGCAAACGACATGGGAACGGTCGAATAAATATCCATATCCTGTCTCTGGAATACAGGATGCCTGCTCACATTCACCTCGACGAGAAGATCGCCTCTCGGGCCTCCATTAGAACCCGGCTCGCCTTTTTCACGGATGCGGATACTCTGCCCGCTGTCGATGCCGGCCGGGATCGTAACCTTGATCTTTTTGCGGCTGCTGATATATCCCGTGCCATAGCAGTCCGGACATTTGTCCTTGATGATCTTTCCGGTGCCATGGCAGTCCGGACAGGTCTGTACATTCTGCACCGTGCCGAACAGCGACTGCTGGGTGAATACCACCTGACCGCGCCCTCCGCATTTCGGGCACGTCTCGGGACTGCTTCCCGGCCTCGCACCGCTTCCATGGCAGGTGGGACATTCATCCTTCAGATTCAGATCAATCTCCTTCTCGCAGCCTCTGATCGCTTCCTCAAAACTGATGCGGACGCTCGCCCTGACGTTGGCTCCCTGCACCGGCCCGCGCGAGCCGCCTCTTCTTCTGCTTCCGCCGCCGCCGAACAGGTCGCCGAAAATGTCGCCGAAAATATCGCCCATATCGCCGCTGAAATTAAAACCGTCAAAACCGCCGAAGCCGCCCGCTCCAGGTCCGCCCTGCTCAAACGCGGCATGCCCGAACTGGTCATACTGCCGTCTTTTCTCGGCGTCGCTCAGCACGGCATACGCTTCGGACGCCTCCTTAAATTTCTTTTCCGCCTCCGCGTCTCCTGGATTCATATCGGGATGGTATTTTTTTGCCAAAGCGCGGTAAGCCTTTTTCAGGGCTGCTTCATCCGCATTTTTGTCCACTCCCAGGACTTCATAATAATCCCGTTTGTTCTCCGCCATACTTATACATCCTCCCTGGCCGCTTTTCGCAGCCTCTTCATTTCAGCGCGGCTTCCCGCCGCTGATACAGATTTGCCGCCCGCCGCCTTAAAAGACGGGAGCATCCCCTGCCGGATATACCCAACGATGCCCCTGAAGCTCCTCGCTCCAGGGGTATCGCGCTGTTTTCTATCTGTTTTGTTTTCCTCTATGCGCAGGCCAGGCATGGAAACCAGCTGCTGACGCAGCACCTGGCCGTGCAGACGAGCAGGAGGAAAAGCTGCCTCCTACTCGATTATCCGCCTTATACCTCGCGATAATCCCCGTCTACAACGTCGTCGTCCGGCTGTGAATAGTCAGCGCCTGCCGCGCCGCCCATATCCGGACCCGCTCCCGCTGCGCCTGCCGCGCCCTGCGCCTGCTCATAAACCTTCGCAAACAGCTTCTGCGCGCTCTGCATCAGCTTCTCTCTGCCTGCCTTGAGGTCAGCCACCTGGGAATCCGTCATGTCGTCCGGATTGGTGCTCGCGATCAGATCCTTCAGAGACTGCAGATCAGCCTCAACCGCAGACTTGTCAGCCGCGTCAATCTTGTCGCCAACCTCCTCCATGGCCTTCTCGGTCTGGAATACCATCGCGTCAGCGTCGTTTCTCGTATCGATCGCTTCTTTTCTCTTCTTATCCTGCGCCTCGTACTCAGCCGCTTCCTTCACAGCTCTGTCGATCTCCGCGTCGGACATGTTGGAACCGGACGTGATCGTGATGTGCTGCTCCTTGCCCGTGCCGAGATCCTTCGCGGATACGTTCACAATACCGTTCGCGTCGATATCAAAGGTAACCTCGATCTGCGGCACACCTCTGCGTGCTGGCGGGATACCATCCAGACGGAACTGGCCGAGGGACTTGTTGTCCTTCGCAAACTGACGCTCGCCCTGTACGACATGGATATCGACAGCGGTCTGGTTGTCAGCCGCGGTGGAGAATACCTGGCTCTTCTTGGTCGGGATCGTTGTGTTTCTCTCGATCAGCTTCGTCGCTACGCCGCCGAGCGTCTCGATGGACAGGGACAGCGGAGTGACATCCAGAAGAAGGATATCGCCTGCGCCGGCGTCGCCCGCGAGCTTGCCGCCCTGAATGGAAGCGCCGAGCGCCACGCACTCATCCGGGTTCAGGCTCTTGTTCGGCTCGTGGCCTGTGAGCTGTTTTACCTTATCCTGCACTGCCGGGATACGGGTGGAACCGCCTACCAGAAGCACCTTGGAAAGCTCGCTTGTAGAAAGTCCCGCGTCTCTCAGTGCGTTCTGTACCGGAACAACCGTCATCTCAACCAGGTCATGGGTCAGCTCGTCAAATTTCGCTCTGGTCAGATCCATCTCGAAATGCTTCGGGCCTGTCTCATTCGCTGTGATGAACGGAAGGTTGATGTTCGTCGTCGTCGAGGAGGAAAGCTCCTTCTTCGCCTTCTCAGCCGCCTCTTTCAGTCTCTGAAGCGCCATCTTGTCGTTGGAGAGGTCGATGCCCTCTTTTTTCTTGAAGTCAGCGATCATGTAGTCCGTGATCTTCTTGTCAAAGTCGTCGCCGCCGAGACGGTTGTTGCCGTTCGTTGCAAGAACTTCGATGACGCCCTCGCCGATCTCGATGATGGAGACATCGAAGGTACCGCCGCCAAGGTCGTAAACCATGATCTTCTGCTCTTTCTCGTTGTCAAGGCCGTATGCAAGCGCTGCCGCTGTCGGCTCGTTGATGATACGCTTTACATCGAGGCCCGCGATCTTGCCCGCGTCCTTTGTCGCCTGGCGCTGCGCGTCGTTGAAGTAAGCCGGAACCGTGATGACTGCCTCTGTCACCTTCTCACCGAGATAGTTCTCAGCATCCGCTTTCAGCTTCTGAAGGATCATCGCGGAAATCTCCTGCGGAGAATATTTCTTGCCGTCGATCGATACGCGGTAATCGCTTCCCATATGTCTCTTGATGGAAGAGATCGTTCTGTCCGCGTTCGTAACCGCCTGACGCTTTGCCGGCTCGCCTACCAGACGCTCCCCTGTCTTTGTAAAAGCCACCACGGACGGAGTCGTCCTGGAACCTTCTGTATTTGTGATAACAACGGGCTTGCCGCCCTCCATAACTGCCACGCAGCTGTTTGTTGTTCCTAAGTCAATACCAATGATCTTGCTCATAATCGAGTCCTCCTTAAAAATAAAACTGATTTCTTTTCTGAATTACAGGATTAATTCGCAACCTTTACCATGCTGTGTCTCACAACGCTGTCGCGATACAGATATCCTTTCTGAAATTCCTCAACTACTATATTTTCTTCCGTCTCCTCATCCTCCACATGCATCACCGCGTTGTGGAAATTCGGATCAAACGGTTTTCCGACCGCCTCAATCGGCGTCACCCCGATTCCTTCGAGTGTGGTAAGAAGCTGTCTGTAAACCTTCTCCATACCCTGCACAAACGGATCATTCTTCTGCTCGTCTGTCAGACCGCCAAGCCCGCGCTCAAAATTATCGATCGTCGGAAGGATCTTCTCGATCACGCTCTTCGCGCCGGTCTCAAACATCGCAGCCTTTTCCTTCTCCGTCCGTTTGCGGAAATTGTCAAATTCGGCCATCTGCCGCTGTACGCGGTCCGTCAGCTCCTCGATCTGTGTATCTCTCTTGTCTTTCTTCTTCTTAAAAAATCCCCGCTTTGGCGTCTCTCCGGCCGGTTCCGACGGTTCCGGATCCACATCCTCCTGCGCCTCCCCGGGGCCTTCTGCGGATTCTGCCGGATCCTCCGGGCCGATATCGGCTTCCGGTTCCGGATCTTCCGTGGTTTCCCCGTCCGTCATTTCCCGCGCGGTTTCCTGCTCTTCCTGCTCCATGACGTCCTCTTTTCTGTTCTCCTCCACCGGTTATCTCCACCTTTCCGTTTACTTCTCTGCCTGCGTGCCGCGCTTTCTTTGGGATTTCCCGAATCCGGCGCCGGATTCAAAATCTGCCCTGACGGACCTCTTCGAATCCCCGCTTTGGCGGACATTTCTGCCGCAGCCGAACCGGACACCGCAGACACTATTTTTATATGACGGCACAGCCGTCAGCCATCATCATCCTTCCTGAACAGGTCATCCAGCTGCGTCCTGAGAGTCTTAAGCGTTCCGACTACCTTTTCGTAATCCATCCGCTTCGGGCCGATGATGCCGACTCTTCCGTACATCCCGTCCCCCAGCTCATATGTGGCTGTCACGACACTGCAGTCGCGCATGGTAGGAACCGGACTCTCCTGCCCGATATAAACCTGGATTCCTGTCTCGTCGCTGACATCCCCGCTGATCAGACCCGCGAGATCTTCCTTCTCCTCAAAGGCACGGATCAGCTCCTGCGCCTTCTCGCTGCTGGAAAGCTCCGGATACTTGAAAATATTCGTAGCTCCGCTGGTATAAATCTCGACCTCTTCCCGCGTCTGGATTGACTCCGCCACCGCGTCAAGTACGCGGCTTACTAGCTCGCTGTGAATTCCCGCCTGCTCCTTCAGCTTCGAGATCGTACTGAGATTGATCTCCTCGATCGTCAGCCCGTTTAAGGCGCTGTTCAGCAGAATATTCAGCTCAAGCATCGTCTTCTGATCCAGACCGTGTTCGATCTGCAGGATCTTATTCCTCACGACGTTTCCTTCCGCTACGATCACCGCCAGAATCTGCGAATCACTCACCATGGAAAGCTGAATAAACTTCAGCCTGGTTCTGTGGTACTGGGGGCCTGAGATCATCGTCGCGTAATTCGTGTTCGTCGCAAGAACCCGGGCGAGCTGCTTAAGCAGCAGTTCCAGCCTGTCCTGACGCTGTATCATCAGCTCCTTCATCTCGGTAAATTCGCGGTCCTTATCCTCCATCATGCGATCCACATAAAGGCGGTAGCCCGCGTCCGACGGAATTCTTCCCGCGGAGGTATGTGGCTGAAGAATATAACCCATCTCCTCCAGATCCGACATCTCATTGCGGATCGTAGCGGAACTCAGATTCAGATCTGCATATTTGGAAATCGTCCGCGAACCTACCGGCTCACCCGTCTCCAGATAAGTCTTGATGATAGCTTTTAAGATTGCCCATTTCCTATCATCGAGCTGCATCTGAATTCCTCCTTTCCGTCCGCTGTTAGCACTCTATGAGTACGAGTGCTAACAGTTACTGTAGTTACTATAATACCCGCATCTGTTTTTGTCAATAACATTTTCAAAAAAATTTCCATTTATTTTTTCATGAATACGCAGGCCCGGGCATGGAAACCAGCTGCCAGCGCAGCACGCAGGCCGCGCAGGCGGACAGAAGGAATAGCCGTCCCCTGCCCGACCGCGCGGAATCAGTCCTGCCCGGTATCGTCTGCTGTCGAATCCAAGCGACAGATAAAGTTTGACATTGCCGTAAATTATGATATAGTAGAGATTGCTGTAGATGAAAAAAACTGATCTGCGAAAGGGCTTATTATATGAAGAGAAAAACTCTTTTTCCACTGCTTGTCATTTTGGCCGCGCTTCTGTTTCTGGTCATACTGACCATCTATCTGACTCTGAATTTCGGGGACGCTCTTTTTACCGGAAAAGAAGCGGAGCCGGAGACTGCCTTTTCCTTTCAGACAGAACCAGGGATCCCTGCGTCAAAAGAAGCTTCCGGGGCCAGCCAGGGAGTTGTTCAGAATAATCCGCTGCCGCCGGCCTCCCATTTCTGTATCTGGGTCGGCGATTCCCGCACGCTCGGCATGATGCGCGCCGTCAGGGACGACTGTGTCTACATCGGAGCCGCCGGGGAAGGCTACGACTGGTTCGTATCGTATGGGGAAGAAGAGATGCGCGCCGCGATATCCGAACACCCGGACGCTCCTGTCATCTTCAACCTCGGCGTCAACGATTACGACAATATGGAGCTGTATCTCTCCCGCTATGTTTCTCTTGTGGAAGAACTTTCCGACACAGACTTCTATTTCCTGGCGGTCACACCGATCGATCCCACGGCAGGCCTGCTTATCACAAACGAGCAGATTGCCGATTTTAACAGCCATCTGAGGGAAACCTTTCCGGATTCCTACATAGACGGCTACACTTACCTGATGTCCCATGAGATCGTCCCCATCGACGGAATCCACTACGACAAGGAAGCCTACCAGATGCTCCACGACTTTGTGATAAATCAGCTGGAAATACTCAGACAGAACTAATCGGATACGAGGGGGCTGTCGGGAAACATGTTATTTTCCCGGCAGCCCCCTTCCTTTTTACGTGCGCAGACCGCGCACATATTTTCTTATCTTGACGCCACCTGCGCGATATCCACAAGCGTCAGATTCTGTATATGATTGTTCTCAAGACTTGTGATCAGGGCCTCTGCCGTATCGAGCGAGGTCAGCACATTTACCCCCGTCTCAATCGCATTCCTGCGGATCAGGAATCCGTCCTTTGAATGTCCGATCCCCTGTGTCGGCGTATCAATAACCAGATCGATCTCGTGTCCGAGAATCAGATCCAGCAGGTTCGGGGACTCGTTCTCGATCTTGTTGATCTGCATCGCGTGAATGCCGTTTTCCTTGAGCACTTTCGCTGTGCTCCTCGTCGCGAAGATCCGGTAGCCGATCGCCTCAAAGCGGCGCGCGATCCCCACGGCATCCGGCTTGTCGGAATCCCTGACCGTCATGATCATATTTTTATATTTCGGCAGATTGATGCCTGCTCCCAGGAACGCCTTGTAGAGCGCCTCGTCGAAAGTCGCCGCGATTCCAAGACACTCGCCTGTGGATTTCATCTCCGGCCCGAGGCTTACATCGGCGCCGCGGATCTTCTCAAACGAGAATACCGGCATCTTGATCGCGAAATAATCCGCCTCCGGCTGCAGGCCGGGCTCATAGCCAAGCTCGCGGATCTTTTTTCCGAGGATCACCTTTGTCGCGAGCGGCACGATCGGGATCCCGGTGACCTTGCTGATATAAGGTACAGTACGGCTTGAGCGCGGGTTGACCTCGATCACATATACCTCGTCATTGCTCACGATAAACTGAATGTTGATCAGGCCGACGACATGCAGTGAACGCGCCAGCTTGAGCGTGTAATTCTCGATCACGCGCTTGATCTTCGGCGAGAGGCTCTGCGCCGGATAGACGGAGATACTGTCGCCGGAATGGATTCCCGCCCTCTCGACATGCTCCATGATGCCGGGGATCAGGATATCCTCGCCGTCGCAGACTGCGTCAACCTCAATCTCCTT
>CANQEC010000038.1 GCA_947594335.1 uncultured Lachnospiraceae bacterium | reverse complement strand
GCTGTCAGAGAGCGGCATCGCGAACGTCAGCGTTTACGATGTATCAAAGACGCATGTCAGCGAGCTGATTGCGGAGGCGTTCCGCTGCAGCCATATTGTGCTGGCTTCGATTACATACAACATGGGAATCTTTACCCCGATGAAGAATTTCCTGCTGGATCTCGAAGCACACAATCTCCAGAACCGTACGTTCGCGCTGGTTGAGAACGGAAGCTGGTCTCCGGCGGCTGCAGGCAAGATGCGTGAGATCATCGACCACATGACAAACATGAGCTATGTTGGCGAGGATGTGACGATCCTGTCTTCTCCGAATGGAGACAACTACGCGCAGCTTCGCGCGCTCGCGAGCGCGGTGGCGGATTCA
This sequence comes from uncultured Lachnospiraceae bacterium, assembly GCA_947594335.1. Classification (GTDB taxonomy): domain Bacteria; phylum Bacillota; class Clostridia; order Lachnospirales; family Lachnospiraceae; genus Choladousia. The sequence continues at coordinate 14,134 of CANQEC010000038.1, read as the reverse complement.
ATGAACGGTGAGACAGCGGCGGCGGATACCGCGGCGGCAGCCGGCACAACCTGGGTCTGCAACGTGTGCGGCTATGTGTATGAAGGCGAGTAAATTCCGGCCGACTTCAAGTGTCCGATCTGCGGAGTGGGCGCCGACCAGTTCACGAAATCTGAATAGACGGCGGCGCGGGAGAGTCACGTATGAAAAAAGGGTCGAAAAAAGGGCTGTTTGGAAGTACGCTGCTGCTTGTGATCCTGTTCGTCTATATGCTGTTTACCGGGCAGCTTCCCGCGTCCGGACCGGATCAGGGGACGGCATCCCCCGGTATAAACAGCGCCGCGGTACAGCAGGATTTGGACGATGCGGAGGTTATTTATACGTTCCGTACGCAGAAGCAGTTTGAGGACCATTTTGAAAAGCACGGAGTCGAAATGGGATACGAGACGCCCGAGGATTATCTGATCGGAGCAAATCAGGTGATCACTTCGGATGAAGCGCTGCACAAGCTTGAAAAGGAGGACGGGGATGACGTCTATTATCTTGAATCGACGAACGAGTTTGTCATCCTCTCCGGGGACGATTATATCCGTACCTATTTCCTGCCGGATGACGGGATAGAATATTATTACAGACAGTAACTGCAAAGGGAGATCCCTGTACGTCCGTTCCCACGGGGAGAGCTTCTGGCTCTGATAGGGAGGGAATTCTGACGTGCAGGGATCTTACTGTAAAAAGGTGCCAAAAGGGAAGGAGAAGAAAAGTGAAGACAGGGATTTTATACGGCGTCGGAGTCGGTCCGGGAGATCCGGAGCTGATGACGCTCAAGGCAGTGCGCCTGATCCGGGAAAACGAGGTGATCGCGGTGCCGGGAAGTGACGCCAGGGAAACGGTGGCTTACCGGATCGCGGCGCAGGCCGTTTCGGAGCTTGCGGACAAGGAGCTTGTGCCGGTTGACATGCCGATGACGCATGACCGGCAGAAGATGGAGAGCAGCCACGACCAGGCGGCAGAGCTTCTGGAAGGATATCTGGCGCAGGGAAAGAACGTAGTGTTCCTGACGCTTGGCGATCCGACGATCTACTCGACGTATCTCTATGTGCAGAAACGTGTCGCGGCGCATGGATTTCAGACAGAACTGGTCAGCGGCATCACATCGTTCTGTGCGGCGGCTGCGAGGACCGGAACTTCGCTTGTGGAGTGGAATGAACAGCTGCATGTACTTCCTGCTGTTCATAAACTGGGTAACGGGTTTGACCTCCCGGGCAATTATGTGCTGATGAAATCGGGGAAGAAGATGGATCAGGTAAAGGAGATGCTGCGAAAAAGCGGCAGAGAGGTCGTCATGGTGGAGAACTGCGGGATGGAGAATGAAAAGATCTATCACGGTGTGGACGAGATTCCGGACAGCTCCGGATACTATTCCCTAATCATTGCGAAGGAGGGCAAAAAATGATTCATTTTGTTGGCGCGGGCAGCGGGGCGGCCGATCTGATCACGGTGCGCGGCAGCAGGCTGCTTTCCGAGGCGGATGTCATTATCTATGCGGGTTCCCTTGTGAATCCGGAGCTTTTGAACTGCAAAAAACCGGAGTGTGTCGTCTATGACAGCGCGAAGATGACGCTGGAGGAAGTTTTCGGAGTGATGAAGGAAGCGGAAGCGAAAGGACTTGCGACGGTTCGCCTTCATACCGGAGACCCATGCGTGTACGGAGCGATCCGCGAGCAGATGGATCTGCTTGACAAAGAAGGGATCCTCTACGATTACTGCCCGGGCGTCAGCGCTTTCTGCGGTGCGGCGTCGGCCCTGAATATGGAATACACGCTTCCGGGAATTTCCCAGACGGTGATCATCACAAGGATGGCCGGAAGGACGCCGGTGCCGGAAAGGGAGGAGATTGCAAAGCTTGCCGCCCACGGATCGACAATGGTGATCTTCCTCAGCACCGGCATGCTTGGGAAGCTGAGCGAACAGCTGATGGCGGGAGGTTACCGGGCGGATACGCCGGCGGCGATCGTCTATAAGGCGACCTGGCCGGATGAGCGCAGCTATATCTGCACGGTGGCGGAGCTCGAAGCGTGCGCGAAGAAACATAATATCACAAAAACAGCGCTGATCATCGTCGGGGACACGGTGGCGCAGACGGGCTACAACCGCTCGGAGCTTTATCATCCGGCGTTTACGACAGAGTTCCGCAAGGCGTCGCAGACGGGAGAGTAAACCGGCGGGCCGCAGTCTGCCTTCGGATGCTGCGGCCGTGGATGGGATGGAGAATTGTGATGAAAAGGATTGGAATCGCCGCGTTCACAGCGCGCGGGAGGGAACTGGCAGACCGGATCGCGAATGGTCTGCGGCAGAAGGCGGATCTGGGGGAGCAGACTGCGGATGAACTGCAGCAGAAAACGGAGCCGGGGGAGCAGACTGCGGACGGTCTGCAGCAGAAGCCAGAGGCGGAAGGGCAGACTGTGACTGGCCTGCGGCAGAAGCCAGAGGCGGAAGGGCAGACTGTGACTGGTCTGCGGCAGAAGACGGAGCCGGGAAGCTGCCCTGCGGATGATCTGTGCAGGCCGGCATATGAGATCCGGATGTATGAAAGAGGCCTGAAGGACTGGTGCCGCGCGCAGTTTGAGTCGCACAGCGACGGGATTATTTTTGTCGGTGCGGCCGGCATTGCGGTGCGCACAATCGCTCCGTTTCTGAAAAGCAAGACGACGGATCCGGCGGTGCTTGTGATTGATGAGGCAGGACAGTATGTGATCTCATTGCTCTCCGGGCATATCGGAGGAGCTAACCGTCTGGCGCTTGCTGTCGCAGAGATGATCGGCGCCGTCCCTGTCATCACGACAGCGACGGATGTGAACGGAAAATTTGCGGTGGATGTCTTTGCGAAAGACAACCATCTGAAAATCGAAAGCATGAAGGCGGCGAAGGAGATCTCAGCCGCGATTTTGCGCGGCGAGCCGGTCGGACTTTATTGCGAAGGCAGGATCGAGGGAACGGCGCCTTTGGAACTTCGGATTATTCAGGAGAACAATCGAAAAAAGTGTGGAGCAGAGTTTAAGGGGAAAGGCGAGACAGAGATTGCGGAGCCCGGTTCAGGGATTGAAAAAGACTGTCCCCGATATCTGATCTGTATCTGCGGCAGACTTCCAAAGGATTTTGATCAGGTGATTCTCCATCTGATACCCAAAAGCCATGTTCTTGGCATCGGCTGCCGTCGGGGGAAAACAGAAGGAGAGATTGAAGCTGAGGTTTCGCGTGCGCTCGCGCAGGCAGAGGTTTCCATGGATCAGATTTTCGCAGCCGCCACGATTGATCTGAAAAAAGAGGAACAGGGACTTCTGGCATTTTGTGAGCGGCATGGGCTGAAGCTTGAGACGTATACTGCGGAGGAACTGCTGGAGGTACCAGGTGATTTTTCTTCCTCAGAGTTTGTCCGCAAAACGACAGGCGTGGACAATGTCTGCGAGAGGGCCGCGCTGCGCATGGCAGGCGCAGGCGGACGGCTGATACAGAAAAAATATGCAGGAAACGGCGTGACCGCTGCGGTCGCGGTCCGGGATTGGAGTGTGCGTTTTGAAAAATAAAGTATATGTGATCGGAATGGGACCGGGAGACGCCGGACTGATGTGCCGCGAGGCGGATCAGATCCTGAGGGACTGTGATACGATCGTCGGTTACACTGTGTATGTGAATCTGCTGCGGGACGTTTATCCGGACAAGGAATTTCTGACGACTCCGATGACGCAGGAGGCGAAGCGCTGCGAGATGGTTTTCGAGGAGGCGGCAAAAGGAAAAAAGGTCGCTATGGTCTGCAGCGGCGACGCGGGGGTTTACGGGATGAGCGGGCTGATGCTGGAGATCGGCGCAGATTATCCCGATACGGAGGTAAAAGTGATACCGGGGATCACGGCAGCCTTAAGCGGCGGGGCTGTGCTCGGAGCGCCGTTGACGCATGATTTTGCAGTGATCAGTCTGAGCGACCGTCTGACGCCGTGGGAAAAGATCGAAAAGCGGCTGAGACTTGCCGCGGAAGCGGATTTTTCCATCTGCCTGTACAATCCGGCAAGCAAGGGCAGACCGGATTATCTGAAGCGCGCCTGCGACATCCTTCTCTCGGTGCTTCCGGCGGACCGTATCTGCGGGACGGTTGAAAACATCGGACGCGACGGCGAGGAAGCGAAGCTGTATACGTTAGAAGAGCTGCGCGGGGCGCAGGTCAATATGTTTACGACCGTGTTTATCGGAAACTCGATGACGAAAGAGATTGCGGGCCGTATGGTGACACCAAGAGGATACAGGATATGTGCGAATTAGAAAAAAGAGGGCGTGGGGAGAAAGCGGAAATTCTGGTTTTCGGCGGAACGATCGAGGGACGCCAGGTCTCCGATTATCTTGTCTCACAGAGGATCCCTCATACAGTCTGTGTGGCGACGGAGTACGGGGAGGAGGTTCTGACGCAGCAGGATTATCTGACTGTACATAAAGGACGTATGGACGTGGAAGAGATGTGCCTCTTTTTTCAGAAAGAAAATTTCATGGCCGTCGTGGACGCGACGCATCCGTACGCGGTGGAAGTATCGAAAAACATCCGTGAGGCATGCAGGCGGGAGAAGATGAGATATCTGCGGTATCTGCGGGCGGGGGCCGGAAATGACGGCGCCCTGGGCATTTGCGGCGGAGATAGTCTGTGTGAAAGCGGCCAGGCCGGAGCCGCCCGGGAAAAAGAACCGGCGGATACCGGAAAGGAACAGTTTTTGAAAAATAGTTCCGACAGGGCTGCGGATGGCGGGCATATCTGGGTTGACTCCGCCCGCGAGGCGGCCAGGTATCTTGAAAAACAGGCGGCGTCATCTTCCTCACAACCGGGAGCAAGGAGCTTTCCGTATTCACAGGAGAAATTTCCGATAAAAGCCGATTGTTTGCCCGCGTCCTTCCCTCCGCGGAGGTGATCGCCTCCTGCCGCGCGCTCGGTCTTGAGGGAAAGCAGATCTGCGGGATGCAGGGACCGTTTTCACAGGCAATGAATGAGGCGATGCTGCTGCAGACGAAGGCCGCGTGGCTTGTCACAAAAAATACCGGCATTTCCGGAGGATTTTCGGAGAAGCTCCGGGCGGCAGAAAAATGCGGCGTGCGCTGCGTGATCATCCGCAGACCGGAGGAGACCGGCTATGACTGGGAAGGGCTTGTAAGGCGGCTGGGAGAGATAACCGGGGAATGCGCAGTTCCGAAAAAGGAGGTGCGTCCGGAGACCGCCGCGGGGCTGAATCAGTTTCCGAAAACAGTTCCGGCAGCGGCAGAGTCCGGAAACCTGCCGGAGAAATCCGGAAAGGAAACTTTCATCGGAAAGGACAAGCGGGCGGAGTATGAGCAAACGGGGCAGGAACCGGCCGCTCTTTCCCGCCAGATCAGCTGTATCGGCATCGGCATGGGTTCGGCTGACACACTGACACATGAGGCGGCGCGTGAGATCCTTGAGGCGGAGGTTATCTTCGGTGCGAAGCGTATCCTTGAGAGCGCGCGCGAAATGTGGTGTACGCTGAAACAAACAGGCGATAGGAAAGGTCCCATCTGGGTGGAGGAGTACGAAGGCAGGAAGATCGCGGCTTACCTTGCGGCACATCCGGAATTTCGCCGTGCGGCAGTTCTTATGTCCGGGGATGTCGGCTTTTACAGCGGAGCCCGCGGGATCGCCGCGGCATTTCCGGCTGAGGAAGTCCGGTATTTCTGCGGGATTTCCTCGATCGTGTATTTCGCTTCGAAGATTCCGACCGCCTGGCAGGACGCAAAACTCTTGAGCGCCCACGGGAAAAAGATCAATCTGCTGAACTGCGTGCGCCGTTATCCGAAGATTATTCTGCTGGTGAGCGGAGCCGGGGATGTGGAACGGTTCTGCCTGGAGCTGACAGAGGTCGGACTGGATCAGGTCCGGGTGACGGTCGGGACAAACCTTTCCTACCCGGAGGAGACGGTAACTGCCGGGACTCCGGCGGATTTCCTGCACTGTGGAACCAAGGGGCTTCATATCATGATGATCGAGAATGCGGACGCTTCCTGTGTTGTTTCACCCGGCGTGCCGGATGAAGCGTTTGTGCGCGGAAAGGTGCCGATGACGAAGGAGGAGATCCGTATCCTCTCCGTCGCGAAGCTGCGCCTCGCACAGGACTCCGTCGTCTATGACGTAGGCGCCGGAACAGGATCGGTTGCCGTGGAGTGCGCAAGGCTCTGTACAGCGGGAACGGTGTACGCGATCGAGAAAAATCCTGAGGGAATCGCGCTGATCCGCGAAAACAGCAGGAAACTGCAGGTCTCAAATGTCGTGTCCGTGGAAGGAACCGCGCCGCAGGCGATGGAGGAGCTGCCGGCGCCGACGCACGCATTCATCGGCGGAAGTTCGGGAAACATGAAGGAGATTCTGGAGGCGCTGCGAAAGAAGAATCCGAATGTGCGCGTCGTCATCAACACGATCGCGCTTGAGAGCATTTCCGAGGTGACGAAGCTGCTGCCTGAGATCGGGGCGGAAAACGCCGATATCGTACAGGCCTGCATCGCGAAATCAAGAGTGCTTGGCCGCTATCACATGATGGGCGCGCTGAATCCGGTCTACATTATTTCGTTCGGAGGACAGGAGTGAAAATGAGCAGGCATTTTCATAAGCCCATTATTTTCAGGTGATGGCAGCTGACGATGGCTGTGCCTGAACAAAGCGAAAGAAAGGAACAGAATCATGATCCATCTGCCAAGATTTATGCTTGCCGCGCCGTCGAGCGGAAGCGGCAAAACGATGATCACCTGCGGAATCCTGCAGGCGCTGAAAAACCGCGGGCTGAATCCGGCCTCTTTTAAATGCGGGCCGGATTATATCGATCCGATGTTCCACTCAAAGGTGATCGGCGCAAAATCGCGGAATCTCGACACGTTTTTTGCCGATGAGCGGACGGTGCGCTATCTGTTTGCGAGGACTGCGTCACAGGGAAGAAGGACATCTCAGAAAGAGACGTATGACATGAGGGGGAAGCAGGTTCCTTCGCAAGGCGGGTTTTTGACTCCGGGAATTTCCGTCTTCGAAGGCGTCATGGGAATCTATGATGGGCTGGGAGGAACCTCCGCGAAAGCGTCCTCCTACGATCTGGCCGCGGTGACCGATACCCCGGTGATTCTGGTTGTGAACGCGCGGGGAATGAGTCTTTCCGTGATTCCGCTGATCCACGGCTATGTGGATTATCAGAAACAGCTCGGAAAAGAGGTGATCCGCGGCGTCATTCTGAATCAGACGACGAAGATGACCTGCATGCTCTTAAAAGAGCAGATCGAGGCGCAGACCGGGATTTGCGTTTATGGCTATGTTCCGCAGCTTGCGGACTGTGTGGTCGAGAGCCGTCATCTCGGGCTTGTGACGCCGGATGAGATTCGGGATCTTCGGCAGAGAATCGAACGTCTGGGAGCGGAGCTGGAGCAGTGTCTTGATATGGAAGGGATCCTGACCCTTGCGGACTCCGCCGCGGATTACCAGGACAGAGAGCTGCGGATGCCGGAAGCGGCGGCAAAATTCTGCGGAGTCTTTGGGGCAGGCGGCCCAGAAGCAGGAGCCGCCGCCGGTACTTGGCGCCCGGAAGCGGAGGGATGTTCCCAAAACGAAGCAGGAGCGGCCGTCGGCGCTCCGCGCCCGGAACCGGAGGAATGTTTCCAAAACGAAAAAAACACGTCTTCCGTGCCGCGCGTGCGGATTGCGGTCGCCATGGACGAGGCGTTCTGCTTTTATTATCAGGACAATCTCGATCTGCTGGAGCTGATGGGAGCCGAGATCGTGCCGTTTTCTCCTCTTCATGACAAAAAACTGCCCGACCGGACCGATGGCCTGCTTCTCGGCGGAGGCTATCCGGAATTGTATGCAAAAGCATTGTCCGAAAACACGGCGATGAAGGCGCAGATCAGGGACAGGATCGAAGAGGGAATGCCATACCTCGCGGAGTGCGGCGGATTTATGTATCTGCATGAGACGATGGAGGATATGGAAGGAAACGCGTATCCGATGTGCGGCTGTATTGAGGGAGAGGCGTACCGGACGCCGAAGCTGTCACGGTTTGGCTATATCACGCTGGAGGTGGCCGAGGGCGGAAAGACTTCTTTGGCGTCAGGGCAAAAGAAGGCGGCCGAGGGTGGAAAGACTTCTTTGGCGACAGAGCAAAAGGAAGCGGTCGAGGGCGGAAAGACTTCTTTGGCGACAGAGCAAAAAGAGGTGGCCGAGGACGGAAAGACTCTTTCGGCCCCGGAGCAGAAGGAGACCGCCTGTGAGCATAACGCCGGGAAAAAAACAGGAGACACAGCAGGAGATGCGAATCGCTCCGGTCTGTTTTTCGCAGAGAGACAGACGATACCGATTCCTGCTATCTCAGCGAACTCAGCCATGCACCTGCTTCTCGCGGAGGGACAGACGATACGCGCCCATGAGTTCCATTATTTTGACAGCACGAATCCCGGAAGCTCCTGCACGGCGAAAAAGCCAACCGGCAGCAGGCAGTGGAGCTGCATCCACGGGACAGACAGAAGCATGGCGGGATATCCGCATCTGTATTACTGGTCGAACCCGGAGTTCGCGTACCGATTTCTGGAAAAAGTCCGCGAACAGAAAAATTTGTAAGCGTAAAATAATCTTCCATTTCAACGGATCATACACCGGTTCAAATGCGCAGGCCCAGGCATGGAAACCAGCTGCTGACGCAGTACCTGGGCTGCGCAGACGAGCAGGTGGAAAAGCCGCTTCCTTGATTGGTTAGTCTGTTGATTATTAACTATCATCACTATGAATGAAAGGCGATTACTTCGTTTTGTTGGTTGAAAGAAGCGGAATTTAATGATATACTGGGAAAGCACATGACTTTCATGTCTGAGGACACCCGCGGCGCGGGCGTGAACATTTACGATAAGGAGAGGTTGGGCATATGGAACAGTACAAGCAGGAGTTTATCGAGTTTATGGTAGACTGCCAGGTTCTGAAGTTCGGTGATTTCGTCACGAAGAGCGGAAGGAAAACGCCATTCTTTGTAAACACTGGGTTTTACAGGACCGGAGGACAGCTTCGCAGACTTGGCACGTATTATGCAAAGGCGATTCATGACAGGTTCGGACTGGATTTCGATGTTCTGTTCGGGCCGGCCTACAAGGGCATCCCGCTGACCGTGGCGGCTTCGATGGCGATCAGCGAGCTTTACGGAACGGAGATCCGTTACTGCTCGAACCGCAAGGAGGTCAAGGATCACGGGGATAAGGGTATTCTGCTCGGCAGTCCGATCTCGGACGGCGACCGGGTTGTGATCATCGAGGACGTCACTACGGCCGGGACATCGATTCAGGAGACACTTCCGATCATCCGCGCGCAGGGAAAGGTCGAGACGCTTGGTCTGGTCGTCTCCGTCGACCGCATGGAGAGAGGACAGGGGACAAAGAGCGCTCTGCAGGAGATCGAGGAGAAGTACGGGATGAAGACGACGGCGATCGTCACCATGGCGGAAGTGGTTGAGCATCTGTACGGCAGAGAGTACAAGGGAAAGGTCATCATCGATGACGCGATGAAGGCCGCGATTGAGCAGTATTATGAACAGTATGGGGTAAAATAATGTTACAGTTCACATCTTATAATAAGGATGGAACAGGGCTACATCCGGAGGTATTGAAATGAATGAGAAGATATACAAATCAATTAAAAACGCGGCGGTAGGAAACCTGGTGATCGGGATTCTTTCGCTGTTGTCCGGGATCACCGTCGGGATACTGCTGATCATCAGCGGAGCAAAGCTGCTGAAAAACAGGAGCAGCTTTATGATCTGACAGATCTGTCGGAGGAAGGTCTGCTGTCCAGGAACAAAGGCGGACAGAAGACGGACGGATGGGAGGACAGGCATATGGCAAAGCAGCCGGTTTACTCTTTTGTGGAGAAGAAGCATTCCCGCAACGGGATCATAGCGGCGTCGCTTGGAGGAGGTTCTCTGGCGACGCTTCTGGCGCTGGTGCTGCTCGCATTTCTGATGAAGGGGGGCGCTCCTTACTGGAGCGGCGCGGTCGGCTTTACGGGTATCGCGATGGCCGTATGCGGACTTTCCTACGGCTTTGCGAGCTTTCAGGATGAGTGTAAATACGGTTTTTTCTGCAGGTTCGGGACGCTGCTGAGCACCGCCGCGATCACGGTGTGGTTTTTCGTTGTGTGTCTGGGACTTGCCAGCTGATGAAAACAGGCATGGCTGCAGAAAAAGCGCCGTCTGCGCAAGCCTGGCGTTTTGAACCGGCGGACTGACCGCGCCTTTAAAGGAGAAAAGCGCCGGGAACCGGCCGGAAGAAATTCCAGCCGGAAAATCAACCGGAAAGGAAGATATCTATTATGGAACAGATACTGACTGACAGGGACAGTCTGAGGGAGCGATACGGTCTTGCTGTGGACAGGATTCGACAGATCGGCACGGAGGAGACAGTAAAGGGAGCCTGCCGCGATTATTTCAGAAACGTGGCAGGTTTTCTTCTTTTGATGGAAGAGCTCTGGGATACGGTGGAAAAGGGACGGCTCGATGAATACAGTCTTTTACAGCATCAAAAGTTAAATCACAGGCTGTATGAGGATATCCTGCCGCAAAATTACGGGCACAGCTACGGAAATCCTGCCTGGGCGGTCGAGCGGCTCGGAGAAGTGTACGGAAGAATTCTGAGCTTTCTGTACACCGAACTGCGGGGGCTGATCGTCTACGCGTATGAGCAGAGACTTGAAGAGATGGTTGTGCATCTTGAGCTTTTTATTGAGATTTATAATTGTTTTGAGCAGCAGGAGGCCCCGGAGTACCGCGAGATCCAGCAGATCATTTACTGGTTTGTGAGCGATTACAGCGAACTGTTTGCCGCGCGCCGCATCCGTGAGACGGTGGATCCGTCGCTGGATTTCGCCGTGCGGATCATTATGGATTCTGATCTTTCGGACCTGAGGTATCTTTACCGCTATGGAGAATATGTGTCGGAAAATGAGCTGAAAACGGCGCGGTTTATGAATTCGCTGACAGAAGAAGAAATCAGCGCGATGGCCGACACTTACACAGAAGGCTACAGGATAGGATTTGTCGTTGACGGAAAAGATCTTTCGATCAAAAACACCGTCAACATCGTGTATAAGCTTGGATTTGAGCGGATGATACGAAGAGCGGTCAAAAATTTTGAGAAGATGGGGCTTTCCCCGGTGATCTATCGCTCGGCGGTCAGCACGGTGAATAAAAAACAGCATACGCGCATCGGCTATACGGGAGCGGTTCCGAACAAACAGTTTGACTATGATCACAAGGCGGATCAGGCCGTCTATTTTGACAAAAAGTTCGCCGAGCGAAAGCTCGGAGTCATGCGGACGGCTTACGAAGAGTATAAAGAGCTGGCGAACAAACACGCGGGGCCGGCTGTCGTCGAGGTCTTCGGAGAAATGCCGTTTGTCCCGGAGACAAAGAAGGAAGCGTACCGTCTTTCGGAGAAACAGCAGCAGCTGTCCGTGACCATGTCCAATGAGGTGACGCAGCTTAAGAATCAGTATGTTATAGGAAAAGAGCGCAGCTTTACGATCATCGCGTTCCCGGTGCCGGAGATCGGACCGGATTTTGAGGCGATCTTCCGCGACACGATCCGGATCAACACGCTGGATTATCATCTGTATCAGAAGATCCAGCAGACGATCATTGACGCCCTGGATACGGGCGTGGCCGCGCATATTAAGGGCAGCGGCGTCAACCGGACGGATCTGACGGTGGCGTTTGCCCGCCTTGAGGACGGAAGCAGACAGACATTGTTTGAAAACTGTGTGGCGGACGTCAACATTCCGGTCGGGGAGGTGTTTACGTCCCCGCGTCTGGAGGGAACGAACGGCGTTCTGCATGTAAGCCAGGTTTATCTTGGAGAACTGAACTACAGGGATCTTGCGCTGACGTTTCGCGACGGAATGGTTGTGGATTACAGCTGCGGAAATTTTGATACGGAGGAAGAAAACAGGGCGTATGTCCGGGAAAATGTTCTGTTCCATCACGATACGCTTCCGCTTGGGGAATTTGCGGTCGGGACAAACACGACAGCTTATGCGATGGCGGGGCGTTACGGGATCGCGGACAGGCTTCCGATTCTGATCGCGGAGAAAATGGGCCCCCATTTTGCCGTCGGGGACACCTGCTTCTGCTGGCAGGAGGACACGCCGGTCTTTAATCCGGATCACAAAGAGATTATTGCGAGAGATAATGAAATTTCAATTCTCCGCCGGGAGGATCCGTCAAAGGCGTATTTCGGATGCCACACGGATATCACGATCCCGTATGAGGAACTGGGCCTGCTTGAGGTGATCCGGGAAAACGGCGAGAGGATCCCGATCATCCGGGACGGACGGTTCGTGCTGCCGGGGACGGAGGAGCTGAACGAGCCGCTGCAGATGTGAGAGATACTGTTCCTGCCCATGCGGCGTCCGGAATCGCTTAACTTAGAAACATTGATTCCCGCTTCCGGATAAAAACAGATGGAAGCATTGACAATCCTCAAGTTACCAAGTAGAATAAAAAACCGGATAAACTTTTGGAAAAGGAAGATTTTGACGTCACAAAAGCAAAGGAGAAGATGATTATGTCTAAAGTTGGTATTGTGATGGGCAGCGATTCGGATATGCCTGTGATGAGCAAGGCGGCGGATATGCTGGAGAAATTTGGTATTGAATATGAAATGACGATTATTTCGGCGCACCGTGAGCCGGATGTGTTTTTTGAGTATGCGAAGACGGCGGAGGAAAGAGGCCTGAAGGTGATCATTGCCGGAGCGGGCATGGCGGCGCATCTGCCGGGCATGTGCGCGGCGATCTTCCCGATGCCGGTGATCGGTATCCCGATGCATACAACTTCGCTTGGCGGGCGCGATTCCCTCTATTCGATCGTGCAGATGCCGTCCGGGATTCCTGTGGCGACCGTGACGATCAACGGCGGTGCGAACGCAGGTATTCTGGCAGCGAAAATACTCGCAGTTTCAGATCCCGCCCTTTTGCAGAAGGTGAAGGATTATGCCGCGGAGCTGAAGACCCAGGTAGAGGCGAAGGACGCCAGGCTGCAGGAAGTAGGGTACAAGGCCTACTAAGGACCGCTTTTCACGCCGCAGTTTTTGGGATTTCTGTGCAGAACGCACAGGATCACCTTGCGGGATGGGGAAGGTGTGAGCGGCAGCCGGGGCGCGCAGGAATACCGGGAAACCGAAAACAGATACAGACGTATAAACCAAGGAGGTACGTATGGACTATAAAAAAGCAGGCGTTGATATCGAGGCCGGATACAAATCTGTGGAGCTGATGAAGAAGCATATTGCGAAAACGATGCGCAGCGAGGTGCTGACGGGGATCGGCGGATTTTCGGGTGCGTTTTCCATGAAGCCGTTCTGTGACATGGAGAATCCGACGCTGGTATCCGGGACGGACGGTGTCGGGACAAAGCTGAAGCTCGCGTTCATACTGGACAGGCATGATACGATCGGGATCGACTGCGTGGCAATGTGCGTGAACGATATTGCGTGCGCAGGCGGCGAGCCGCTGTTTTTCCTTGATTATATTGCGTGCGGCAAAAATTATCCGGAAAAGATCGCACAGATCGTAAGCGGCGTGGCCGAAGGCTGTGCGCAGGCGGGTGCCGCCCTGATCGGCGGAGAGACAGCCGAGCATCCGGGACTTATGCCGGAGGATGAGTATGATCTGGCAGGATTCGCGGTCGGCATTGTGGATGAGAAGGATCTGATCACCGGAAAAGATCTTGCGGCGGGCGACGTGCTGCTCGGGCTTGCTTCTTCCGGTGTGCACAGCAACGGATTCTCTCTCGTGCGAAAGGTCTTCCCGATGGACAGGGAATCTCTTGACACATATTATGAGGAGCTTGGGACGACGCTCGGGGAAGCGCTTCTTGCGCCGACGAAAATCTATGTCAGAGCGCTTCGCAGCGTGAAGGAGAGCGGCGTGCGCATCAAGGGCTGCAGCCATATCACGGGCGGCGGCTTCCAGGAAAATGTGCCGCGGATGCTTCCGGATGCCGGGCTGCGGGCGGTGATCAGAAAAGACAGCTACAAGGTTCCGGCGATCTTTCAGATGCTTGCCAGCCGCGGAGAGATCGCGGAGGATATGATG